>JAITCK010000080.1 GCA_031283115.1 Cellulomonadaceae bacterium
ACGGTGGGGCGCAGCATGTGGGTGAACTCGACGGTCACGGGACGGTCGTAAATGTCAAAGTCATCCCAGGCGGCATCGTCCCGGTCGATGACGAAGGCTTCAACACGGCGGTCTCGAGCCCCGTCAAAAGTGGGGTTGGTTCCGATGGAGATCGCGGCAGGCTGGCGGCGGCCCGCATCGTCGCCGTCGTTCAGGATCAGCCAGCCCGCGTAGACGCCGTCGGCGGGGATCATCCCTTCAACCCTGCCCAGGTTGGCGGTGGGGAAACCGAGTTGGCGTCCGCGATGGTCACCGTGGACAACGACACCGGTCACCTGGTGGGGGCGGCCCAAAATGTTGGCGGCTTCGCCCACGTCGCCAACGGTCAGCCAGTCACGCACGGCCGACGATGACCAGCGGGCGTAGTCGGCACCGTCTGCCGTGCGGGCCATGTGCCCCACATCAGAAATAGCGACAACCTCGAAGCCGTGCTGTTCACCCAGGCTGACCATGGTGGCCAGGTGGCCCGAGTTGCGGGCCCCGAAACGCACATCATGGCCCACCACCACGCTGCGGGCCCGCAGGCCACCAACCAGGTATTTCACCACAAACTCTTCAGCGGTCTGGGCGGCAAAGTCGAGGGTGTAGGGCTCCACAAGCACGGCATCCAGGCCGGTGGCCTCCAAGAGGGCCAACTTGCTGTCAAAACCGGTGATGAGCGGGGGTGCCGTTTCCGGGCGGTGCACCTGGGCCGGGTGGGGGTTGAAGGTGAGGGCCGCCGCCATGCGCCCGTCCAGGCGGGCCAGGGACACCACGCGACGCAACACTTCAGCGTGGCCGCGATGAACCCCATCGAAGTTCCCGATGGTCACCACTGTTCCGGCACGCGGAACCTGTGCCTGCCCCAAACCATTCCACACAATCACCCGCACACTGTACGCGCTCCACACGGGCGGTGCTGCCGCCGTCGGTGACACCATCGCTGCGCCGTCGGTTGCCACCGTCGGGGCTGTCGCGTCGCCAGGCCAAACGCAGCCAGCGCAAGTACCCTGGCAAGGTGAGCCAGACTCCCCCACCCCCCGCCAAGCAACTTGTCCCCGACACCCCTGACGACCAGCGGGTTCCCGGCGTCATCGCTGAAGTTCCCCGGCAGGGCGGCTTGGGGCCGCGCACCAACGGCGAATGGTCGCACAAGCCCTACCATCACCCGGCTGCCGGTTGGGGGGCCACCATGTCGGTGGGCCATGTGCTCATTGAGACGCATGAACTTGCGCGCGGGTCAAAGGCCATGTTCACGATGAATCAGCCTGGGGTGGGTTTTGACTGTCCCGGCTGCGCCTGGCCCAACGATTCCGACCATCTGGCCTTAGACATTTGTGAGAACGGCATCAAGCACGCCACCGCCGAGATGACGTCCAAACGCACCGACCGGACCTTTTTTGCCAAGCACACGGTGACCGACCTGGCCGACTGGACGGACTTTGAACTGGAAGACCACGGCCGCCTCACCGAACCTTTCGTTTACGACGCCGCCAGCGACCACTACGTGCCCATCAGTTGGGATGAGGCTTTCGCCCTCATCGGCGATGAGTTGCGCGCCCTGGACAGCCCCGACCAGGCATCCTTTTACACGTCGGGCCGACTCAGCAATGAGGGATCCTTCCTCTACCAGTGGTTTGCCCGCGAATACGGGACCAACAACCTGCCCGACTGCTCCAACATGTGCCACGAATCCACCGGCCGGGCCTTGACCGCCTCGATTGCCACCGGCAAGGGCACCGTCGATTTGAGCGACTGGAAGGCCGCCGACGCCATCTTTATTGTGGGGGCCAACTCGGCATCCAATACGCCCCGCATGTTGACCTCACTGGCCGATGCGGCCCGCCGCGGTGCCACCATCGTGCACGTCAACCCCCTGGTCGAATCGGGGGCCACCCGCACCATCGTGCCCCACGAGTTCGCCGACATGGCCACCTTCCATTCGACCCCCATATCTGCGATGAACCTGCAAGTGCGCCCCTCCGGTGACTTCGCCTTCTTCCGGGGCGTCGCCAAGGCTGTGTTGGAGGCTGACGCTGCCGGGGTGGATGGGGCCATCGACAAAGACTTCCTTGACGCCTACACCAAAGACTTTGACGCCTACCGGGCCATTGTCACCGCAACGCCTTGGGAAACCTTGACCGTCCAGGCGGGCCTGACCGAGCAGCAGATTCGCGGAGCCGCCGACGTCTACCTGGGCGCGAAAAACACCATCATCGGCTGGTGCCTGGGCCTCACCCAGCAGGAGCACGCCGTCGATGCCATCCGCGAAATCATGAACCTGCTGCTGTTGCGGGGGAACATTGGCCGCCCCGGCGCAGGCCCCGGCCCCATTCGCGGGCACTCTAATGTGCAAGGCAACCGCACCTGCGGAATCGACCACCATCCCAAAGAACCCACCCTACAGAAAATCGACGCAGCCTGCGGTATCACCTCCCCGCGCGGCTGGGGTAAAGGCACCGTAGACACGCTGGTGGGGATGCATGACGGCGATGTGAAAGTTTTTGTGGCCGTGGGCGGAAACTTCCTCATGGCTGCCCCCGACACCCGCTACACGGCCGAGGCTCTAGCCCGTTGCAACCTCACCGTACATGTGTCCACCAAACTCAACCGCAGCCACCTGGCCCACGGGGCCAAAGCCCTCATTTTGCCCTGCCTGGCCCGGTCAGAACGGGACGAAACCGCTGCCGGTCTACAATCGGTGTCCACCGAAGATTCCATGAGTTGGGTGCAGTTGTCTTGCGGAAAACGCGAACCCGCCTCCGACCAACTGCGGTCAGAAGTGGCCATCATCGCTGGTATGGCCGCCACTACCCTGCCTGACACGACAACGCGGTGGGCTTGGCTGGCGCAAGACAATGACCGCATCCGTGATGTCATGGCTGCGGCCCTGCCTGGCTTCGACGGCTTCAACGAGTTGGTGCGCCGCAAGCGCGGCTTCCGCATCCCGCAGGGCCCCCGTGACCGGGTGTTTGCTACAGCCAGTGGTCGGGCCGAGTTCAGCCTGGCCGACTTGCCTGACGCCGTGCCCGCCGACCCGGACACCATCGTGCTGCAAACCATGCGGTCACATGACCAGTGGAACACCACCATCTATTCGACGTCAGACCGCTACCGTGGCATCCACAACATCCGCGAAATCATTATGATGCACGCCGATGACATGGCCGCGCGCGGTATCGCCAGCGGTGACTGCGTAGACATTACGGCCACGTCCAAAGATGGTTCGCAGCGCACGGTACGCCAGTTCCGGGCCATCGGCTACGACCTGCCCCAAGGTTCAGCAGCCGGTTACATGCCCGAACTCAACCTGCTGGTGGGGGCCGCCGACATGAGCCCGCAAAGCGACCAGCCGCTCACTAAATCCCTGCAAGTGAAGGTTGTCCGGTCGGCTGAACAACTGCCAACCGCAACCGCCCACGAGGACGCAGACACCCTCACCGCGACAACGGAGTTTTATGATGGCCGACCATTTGCCTCCTGAAGCCCTCCAACCCTGGCTTGAAGCCGCCGCCGCCCAGTTGGGCGTCGACCCGGCCGCCGTGCCTATCGACACCATCCTCGACATGACCGGCGTGGTTGCCCGCAGCGTTGCCCGTCCGGCCGCCCCCCTGACGGCCTACCTGCTGGGCTTGGCTGTGGGGCGAACCTCCAGCGGTGCTGACGATGCAGCCGCGCTGGTTGAAGCCGTCAACACGATCGAAGGCTTAGCAGCGGGCTGGGACAGTTCGCCGGGTGATCTCTAGGCTTTGGTGACGGCAATCTGACGGTCTGTGGCTGTTGAGGCTTCGACGGTCAGGGCTACGGCCAGGGTTTCTTCGCTGATGAGGGTCCGATGGGTTTCCACGTCGGCGATACGGTCAGCGGGGACGCCCAAGGTCAGGTTGATGCGGTCGGCCACTTCCAGTCCGGCAGCCTTGCGGGCGTCCTGCACGTCACGGATGACGTCGCGGGCATACCCTTCGGCTTCCAGGTCTGGGGTGAGGGCCAGGTCGAGGACGACGAATCCGCCGCCAGGCAGGACGGCCGCAGCGACCGTCGGAGTGTCCGTCGTCGCCGCGTCGGCAGACTCGACGACGGTGACCAGGTCGTATTCGCCCGCTTCCAGGGGCACGTCCCCGTCGGGGGTGACAACCACGACGACATCGCCGTCGCGGCGCCAGTCGCCCGCCTTAGCAGCCTTGATGGCGGCCTGGACTCCCCGGCCCAGGCGGGGGCCAGCGGCACGGGCGTTGACAGCCAAACGTTCGACGATGCCAAACCGCCCAGCAGCGGCAGCGTCACCGACCACCAGGTTGACGGCCTTGACGTTGAGTTCCCCGGCCAG
>JAITCK010000091.1 GCA_031283115.1 Cellulomonadaceae bacterium
AACAGAAGCGCCAGCAGCAAACCAGGCGCCGCCCACCCGACAAGCGTCAGCGCAAGCAGCATCACCGCCGTAGCCGACGCCTCCGCCCGCGTCGCCGCCATCGTCGATGCCGCCCTCACCTACGACGAAACCCAATGCGCCGCCGTACTCGCCCTACCCGTCGACGGCGACCCCATCGCCTGGTGGACCGACCTGCTCGCCCCCGCCTGGAGGCGCATCGCCCAACACACCGTCATCGGCACCCCCGGCCAACTACCACAATCCGTACTCGCCACGGCAGCCCTAGCCGTCATGCGCGACTACACCAGCGCCTGGGAAGAAGCCGAAGTAGCGGCAGGCAACCCGCCCAGCAACCATCCCAGCCGCATGGGCAGCATCGTGCTCATCTTCGCCCCCTCCGACGAAATCATCCCCCTAGCCGCCCACGCCATTGGGGCCGCCCTCGTGGCCGGGGGAGTGACCGGCCGCATCGTCACCGGACCAGCATCAGGGCGACGGGCCGTAGAACTCGTGACAATGGTGCGGCCCGTCGCCGTCGTCCTCGCCACCATGCAAGCCCACCCCGACCTGTCCATTGCCGCCGCCATTCACGACGAGTTCGCCAGCCTGCCCATCCTGGTGGCCGTGCGCGGAGACGAAGCCGCCGCACAAGTTCCACTGGCCGCCACAGTGCAACGCATCCGCAGCGTGCCGGGACTAGTCCACGAGGTGCTCGCCATTGCGGGCGCCCACGAAGCCACCGGCTGACCGGGTGGCCTAGACTCACCAGCATGACGGAATCATTCGGCCCCACCACGGGTGCCGCCCCCGGCGCAGACCCCTTCGGATTCCTCGGCCTCACCTATGACGACGTGCTACTCCTGCCCGGATACAGCGACCTGGCCCCCTCCGACATTGACACAAGTTCCCGCCTGACCAGGGAAATCTCCCTGCGTGTCCCCCTCGTGTCCGCCGCCATGGACACCGTCACCGAAGCCCGCATGGCTATTGCTATGGCTCGGCAAGGCGGCATCGGCGTGCTCCACCGCAACCTATCTATCGACGACCAAGCCCGCCAAGTAGACCTGGTCAAACGCACACAGACCGGCATCATCGACAACCCGGTGACCATCCACCGTGAAGCCACCCTGGAAGAACTCGACCAACTGGCGGGCGAATACCGGGTTTCCGGCTTCCCCGTCGTCAACGCCGACGGCCTACTCATCGGCATGGTCACCAACCGTGACCTGCGCTTCACCCCCGTAGCCCAGTGGGCGACCACCCGCGTAGACGATGTGATGACATCAGAAAACCTCATCACCGGCCCGTCCGGCATCACCCGCGACGAAGCGACAGCCCTGCTGCGCAAACACAAACTGGAACGCCTGCCCTTGGTAGACGCCGACGGCACACTATCCGGTCTCATCACCGTCAAAGACTTCGTCAAATCCGAACAGTTCCCCCACGCCTCCAAAGACGCCCAAGGCCGCCTGCTAGTGGCCGCCGCCATCGGCTACTACGGGGACGCCTGGGAACGCGCCACCACCCTCATCGACGCCGGAGTAGACGTACTCGTCGCCGACACCGCCCACGGCAACGTGCGGATGCTCATCGACATGGTGGCCCGCCTCAAATCCGACCCCGCCACCCGAGACGTGCAAGTCATCGGCGGAAACGTTGCCACCCGCGAAGGCGCGCAAGCCTTCGTCGACGCAGGCGTCGACGGCATCAAAGTGGGTGTAGGGCCGGGATCCATTTGCACCACCCGCATCATCACCGGCGTAGGCGTCCCCCAAGTAACCGCCGTCTACGAGGCCTCCCTGGCGGCCCGCGCAGCAGGCGTCCCCGTCATCGCCGACGGCGGGATGCGGTTCTCCGGGGAAATCGGCAAAGCCATCGTCGCCGGAGCAGAAACCGTCATGTTGGGTTCAATGCTGGCCGGAACAGCCGAAGCACCCGGCGAAACCATCCTGGTCAACGGCAAACAGTTCAAGGCCTACCGGGGCATGGGATCCATCGGAGCCATGTCGTCACGCGGTAAAAAATCCTATTCAAAAGACCGCTACTTCCAAGCCGAAGTCACCGACGACTCCCTCATCGTGCCCGAAGGCGTCGAAGGGCAAGTGCCCTACAAAGGCAACCTGTCCACCGTGGTGCACCAACTGGTGGGCGGCCTCCACCAAACCATGTTCTACGTGGGCGCCCGAACCATCGGCGAACTTCAGGCCAAAGGCCGGTTTGTCCGCATCACGTCCGCATCCCTGAAAGAATCCCACCCCCACGACGTCCAAATGACCGTCGAAGCCCCCAACTACCACGCCAGCTAGGATGGTGAGGCGTTGGACAGCCTGACGGAAACGTGATGCGACGCTAAGGAGCACTCATGGCAAAAATGGTGAAAGTCACCGAACCAGAATCGACCATCTGCACTAACCCGCGATGTTCGTGCGACCCCTGCACCTGCGACCCCTGCCTCTGCAACGACGTGCCCGATGCGGCCCTCGCCGATGAAGGCTGCGTGTGTGACTGCACGTGCCGGGACTGCCGGGGCTGCGACTGCGATGGAACCTGTGGCTCGTCGGGCGGGTCAGGCGCCTGCTGCGGGCGAGGCAGTCGGGGCGGCCGGGGAAGCCGTTGCGGTGGCCACGGCCACGGCGGGCATCACGGTCACGGGCGCATCCTGCTTCTGGTGGTGCTGGGCCTGGCTGCGGCTGCTGTTGTCAAAGAATTGTCCAAGCCTCAAGACCAGCGAACCTGGAACGGTTTTGTCGCCTCCGTGGTTCCCTACGACTTCCGCCTGCCCACGCTGGACAAGGCCAAAGCCACCTACTGGAACCCTGACGGCGCGGCCGTCAGCCCCAAACTTTTCGGCATCGGCTGGGATCCCAACCTAGGCCGCATCATCACCGACATCAAAACCCTAGCCGGGCGTTAGTTACGGCGTGGAAGGCCAGCGCCTTCGTTTGTGAAACTGCCGCGACCGAGGCAACAACACAGCACCTCACCCCCCCACATACCATTGGTATAATGTGGGGGTGAGTGAGATTCGAGAGGCGCGGCTTGCGGCGGGGCTGACGCAGCAGCAGGTTGCCCACTATGCCGGGGTGACGCAGTCAAATATTGCCGCCTATGAGGCAGGAACGCGGCCTATAAGCCCAGCCATGAAGGCGCGCATTCTCAAAGCGATGCGGCGGCCCTCCCTTGCGGTGGCGGAACACGCCGCCGATATCAAACGCATCCTCAACGACGTTGGAGCAGACAATGTTCGCGTGTTCGGATCCATCGCCAGCGGCAAGGACACCCCTACATCCGACGTTGACCTGCTCGTCGACTACGGCCCCCGGCTCACCGCCTTCTCGTTGGCCCGCGCGCAACGCCAGATAGCTGACTTGCTGGGATTCGTTGTCGACATCGTCACGGCTTCCAGCGTTCCTGAGCGTAAACGTCACATTCTTGACCAGGCAGTTCCCGTATGACGGCCCGCCAGCGCATCATCGAACAGTACGGGGAGCGCACTGTCCAGGCCCTTGATGACTTTATTGAGCACTGCGACGACGCGGCGACCATGCTTGCTCAGCGAGACCGCAGCAACCCGCTCGTGGACGAACTTGTGGTCGAGGCGCTGATTCTGCATCTCGGTGAATCCGCAAAAAGGGCAGGCGACCCGTTCATCGCCGATCACCCTCAACTCGGATTGCGAGACATTGTGGACGCCCGCAACTTTGTCGCCCACGGCTACGACATCACCAACCATGACCTCCTGTGGGCGTCCATCGAACGTGACCTCCCAACCACAGCCGCAGCCGTCCGGCAGGTGTTGGCAGAGGGCGGTCCTGTGGCGTAGCCGTGTTCATGTCACGTCTCTGATGACGCGGGCAGGGACGGCTAAATCCAGGTGGGGTTGACGTCGGGGGTGCGGCCTTTGCGGGCCAGCCAGTCGTTGAAATTGGTGGCCCAATCGTGGTGGGCGCGAGCCTGACTGGTGTGCAAATCCGCCAGAGACAGGTCGCTGAGCACCGGATAGTGGCCGACCATCGCAGCCAACACGTCCAAGGCGGCGACCACGTCAACATCTGCCGTGTGCAAGGCGGCG
>JAITCK010000102.1 GCA_031283115.1 Cellulomonadaceae bacterium
TAGGTGGTGAGGCCGTAACCGAACACGTCCGAACTGCCAGGAACCGACGTGATACGGGAGGCGATGAGTCCGCCCGTGCAGGATTCGGCGGTAGCTACTGTGAGTTTGGCTGCCGTCAAGGCTTGGACCAGGGCTGTTTCGAGGTTGGCCACGTCGATGCCGTACACCTTGCCGCTGAACTGGTTTTTTAGGGCTGCAATGGCTGGCTGGGTGAGGCGGTCGGCGTCGTCAGCGGAGGCGGCAGAAGCGGTGACCCGAACCCGCACCTCCCCTTCACCCGCATAGAGGGCCAGGGTCGGGTTGGCCGACGTGAGTAGGTCGGTGGGGATGTCTGATTCGAGTTGCGATTCGCCGATGCCGAAAAAACGGACGGTGTGCGAAACCAGCGTGTGTTGGGCTTTCGCTGCCAGGAAGGGCAGCACGGACTGCTGGGTCATGGCCGTCATCTCGCGCGGCGGGCCAGGCAGCAGAATGACCGTCTTGCTGCTGCTGTCGCTGCTGGTTCCGGTGCTGCTGGTGTTGTCGTCAGGCGTGACGGCCGGAATGTCGAGGGCTAGGCCGTTGGCGGTGCCACGGTCGTTAGCGAACACGACGGCGCCGACAGGCATGAGGGCTTGTTTCCAGTTGTTGTCGCTGATGGGACGCCCGCTGGCTGCGAAGATGCGGGTGATGTGGTCGACGGACGGCTGGTGGACTTCGAGGTCGCGGCCAGCGTAGGCGGCGACTATTTCTTTGGTGAGGTCGTCGCCGGTGGGGCCTAGTCCGCCCGTGGTGATGACGATGTCGGCCCGGCCCAGGGCGGTGTCGAGGGCAGCGGCTAGGCGGTCGGGGTTGTCACCGACGACGGTCTGGTAGTAGCAGTTGATGCCGATACCTGCCAGTTCCCGGGCCAGGTAGGCGGCGTTAGTGTTGACGATTTCGCCCAACAGCAGTTCTGTCCCCACGCACAAGATTTCCGCGTTCACGATGACTCTCTTTCACGACGCTGCGATATGTAACGAAAGCCCCACCGTTTCCGGTGAGGCTTCCATCCTTGAGTGCGGTCGAAGGGATTCGAACCCCCAACCTTCTGATCCGTAGTCAGATGCTCTATCCGTTGAGCTACGACCGCATGAAGACGAGCAGCGAGGATACTTGCATCCTCGTTAGCGAGTCAAGTGTGGGCGTTATCATCGCGTAGCGATGCGAACGACCGCATCTGTCAGCGTTTTGCCAACGACGGAGAACACTACCGTGTTCAAGCCCAATACTCAAACCCCCAGGCTGTGAACTATCCCACGCACTCAACCGAGGGTCGCTCCGCTGCAGGCGGACGCAACAATATTGCAAAAATCCCTATGACCGGCAGGTCGCAGGGATCCGAGGATTGAAGCGCGGAGACGAGGGGATTTGAACCCCTGGTCCCCTTGCGGGGACTCCACCTTAGCAGGGTGGTGCACTCGGCCGGACTATGCGACGTCTCCTTCGATGCGACACCTTTGGGGTGTAAGTGCATCGGCGGTGAATGTTACCGCCTTGCCGCTGGATCGCCAAAGCGGCGGGCACGCCTAGGCTGCTGGGCCGTCACAAAGAGGACGACCGTCCATGATGTGAGATGAAGCCCGCACAGTGAGACAGCCTGTGGCGGTTTGACGGCCTCACGGCATCTCACCCCGCCGCAAGCAGTCACACTGACGGTATGACTTTGGGATCGTTTGGACCTCGCGTGCGCGCGTCGGAACTGGTGGGCCGCGGCTGGCTCAACACGGGTGGCCGCGACATCACCCTGGCAGACCTGCGCGGCAAGATTGTTGTGCTCGACTTTTGGACCTTCTGCTGCATCAACTGCCTGCACGTCCTCGACGAATTGCGTGAACTGGAAGCCGCCCACCCGGACGTGCTGGTCATCATCGGCGTGCACAGCCCCAAGTTTGAGCACGAGGCCGACCCGCAGGCGCTCGCGGCTGCCGTCGAACGCTACGACGTCCACCACCCCGTCCTCGATGACCCGAACCTGACCACCTGGTCCGCCTACGGCGCCCGCGCCTGGCCCACCCTGGTGGTCATCGACCCGGAAGGCTACATCGTCACGTCCATGGCCGGTGAAGGGCACGCCTCCGCCCTGGCCGCCCTAGTCGACCAACTCATCGCCGCCCATGAAGCCAAGGGCACCCTCCACCGGGGCGACGGGCCGTATGTTGCTCCCACCCCGCACGAGGGCACCCTCCGCTTCCCGGCCAAAGTCATCACCCTGCCAGGCGGCAACCTGCTGGTCGCCGACGCAGGCCACCACTCCCTAGCCGAACTTGCTCCCGACGGTGAAACCCTGATCCGCCGCATCGGAACCGGCCAGCGCGGCTTCACCGACGGCGGCCCCACCGAGGCCCAGTTCTCCGAGCCTAACGGCCTGCGCCTGGTGCCCACCCTGCTTCGCAAACAACTCGGCTACGACGTGGTCATCGCCGACACCGTCAACCACGCCCTGCGTGGCGTCCGCCTGTCCGATGGGGCTGTGACAACTCTGGCTGGAACCGGCCAGCAATACATGGTGGGTGGTGTCACCAACGTCATCGCCGACGGCCTGCAAGGCACGACCCGCCCCTACGCTGCCCGCACCCGCGAGGTTGTCCCCGCACGAGCAGCCAACTTGTCCAGCCCCTGGGACGTGGTCTGGTCGGAAATGCTGGGCCAGTTTGTTATCGCTATGGCCGGAACCCACACCCTCTGGTCCTTCGACCCGGTGGCCGGGACGGTGCAACTCCTGGCCGGAACCATGAACGAGGGACTGGAAGACGGTCCCGGGGAGTCGGCCTGGTTCGCTCAGCCGTCCGGTCTGGCCTTGAAAATGGGGTCGCCAGAAAGTGGCGAAGCCGTGTGGCTGGCCGATTCGGAGACGTCCGCCCTGCGCCGCCTAACCCCCCGCATCCCCAGCATCCTGTTCCCGCAACCTTTCGGCGTGGACGTCACCACGGCTGTCGGGCAAGGCTTGTTCGATTTTGGCCACCGGGACGGCGACGCCTCCCAGGCTTTGCTGCAGCATCCCCTGGGCCTGGCCGTCCTGCCTGACGAGTCCGTCGTCGTCGCAGACACCTACAACGGCGCTATCCGCCGCTTCGAACCGGAGACGGGCCAGGTCACCACCCTGGCGACCGGTCTGGCTGAGCCGTCCGACATTCTTGTCGAGGCCAGCGACCAGGCAATCACCCTGGTTGTTGTGGAGTCAGCGGCCCACCGCCTCACCCGCATTGCCCTACCTGCGTCTTTGGCCGGTGACATTCTCGACCACGGCGCCCATCGCACCCAACGCCCTGCCAGCGAGGTCACGTCGGGTGCCCTCCGCCTGGACGTTCCCTTTACGCCCGCGCCCGGCCAAAAACTGGACGACCGTTGGGGCCCGTCCACCTCCCTCCAAGTCTCCGCCACCCCGCCAGAACTCCTCCTCGACGGCGACGGCAGCGGCACCGACCTCTTCCGTGACCTGGTCATCAACCCGGCCGTCCACGAGGGTGTCCTCCACGTCACCGCCAAGGCCGCCAGTTGCGACGCCGAAGGCGAGTTCCCCGCCTGCCACCTAGCCCAACAAGACTGGGGCGTCCCCCTCCGCATCACTGACACCGGAGAAAAAACCCTCACCCTCCCCCTCCGCGGCTGACACCTGCTCGGCTGGAACCGGCGCGCTCACCTCAACACCCGCCGGTAATCCTCAACCGTCGACAAGGGTCCATGCTGAGTATGCAGGGCAGCTACCACGCGCTTCCGGTCGGCGGCGCTGGCAGTCACCTCACCGAGCACCCAACTCAGCGCGTCAACCGTGTCGTAGACCAGGGCATTGGCGGGGGTTTTGGCCAGCGCCCCGTCCGCCATGACCAGCAGTCCTAGCCGGTAGGCGGCAGTGACAGCGTCGAGCACTTGGGCGCCCGCATTGATGTCCAGGTAGACGCTGGCCTGTGCTAACTCGTCGAGGATGCCGGTCTGGTTGATGGTGGGGGTCAGCAGCAGGTTGGGGTAACTGCGGGCCAGCCCGTGCAGTTTGTCGCTCATCAGGGTGAGGGCGGCTACGGAGAAGGTGACGCTCGGATGGGCGGCCAGCAGGGTTTCCAGCCAGGGGAGGTCGTCAGAGTTGGTCAGCGTGAAGCAGCGTCTGGCGTCGTAGCCGGTGTGATCGGCTATCTGGCCGATGGGAGACAGGTAGGTCAGGTCGACGCTCGTGTTGGGGTATTCGCTGCGCAGGCGGTCGAGTACGTGTTGGTCAGAGACGACGATGCGGCTGAGGGCGCGAGGGTTTTCCAGTTCGGCCCGCATATTGCCGGGAATGTCGCCGGGCATGGGTTCCTGCCATATGAGGGTGGTGTGCGGCGCGGTAGACCGTTCCCGCATGACAAACCAGGGGTAGTGCAGGGAGTTGATGACGGTGTTGTCGTCGCCGATGCCCTGATCGGCCAGGAAATGCGTGACAAAGTCTGTCATGGAGGCAAAGGTCAGCATCTGGTCGGGGGACCGCATGATGACGGATTGGCTGGCATGGTTGACGTCGACGATCCAGCGCCCTGGGCCGTGATAGCTGGTCTGGTAGGCGGCGCCATCGGCGTAATACGTGCTGGCGTAGTGGTTGCCGTAACGGTCGAAGTGTTGTGTGGAGGCGACGGCCCCGTCGCTGGCCAGCCAGTCAACGGATTCGACAATGCGGAAGGAGTTGGGTTCGTAGTTGATGTGTCCGATGATGGCGCCGTCGCGTAGCACCAAACCGTGCGGGTCTTTGTCTTGCCGGATTTCACACAGGGGCGGCACGGGTATGTCGTTGAAGAAGAGAGGTTTCCCGTCGCGCGGCAGGCCCGTATAGGTGGTGAGGGGGCACAGGGCGCCGTCGGGCAGGTCGCCGTCGTAACCGATAACCACTGTGGTGGCTTTGATGCCCGCCGCGTCCAGGGAGGCCAGCACTTGCCGCGCCCCATCATCAAAAGCCTGCAAAAGAACTAACACGGGTGATCCTTACGAGGTTGCTGCGGCATGTCTGCCGTGCGGGAGGGTTTGGGTGGAGGCGCTGTTGGCTGACGCGCTGTTGGCTGACGCAGTGTCGACTGGTTCAGTATCTGGTGGTGCGGCGGCAGGGGAGTGGTCGGGGCGGAGCAGGGCTTCCCAGAGGGTTTGGACGTGGGCACTGGTGTAGGTGTCGGCGGCGCGGAGGCTGGCTTGGCGCCACTGATCCAGATCCGGGTGGGTCAGAGTGTCGATGATGGCGGTGGCGAGGGCGGTAATGTTGGCGTCGTCGCTGGCCTGGCGGGGAACAAGGAGGCCGTTGACGCCGGGGGTGACCATTTCGCGGTTGCCGTAGTCGACGTCGAAACCGATGATGGGCAGGCCTTGAGACAGAGCTTCCAGCAGGGACAGGCCGAACCCTTCCGACGTGGATGCGGAAGCGTAGAGGGCGTACCCGGTCAGCAGGCCGTCTAAGGGCTGGTGGCCCATGAGCCGCACACAGTCTTGGGTGCCAGTGTCGGCGATGGTGGCGACGAGCAGGTCACGTTTACCCTCGCCGTAAATATCTAACCGCAGGTCGGGGAAGGTTTTGCGGGCGATAGCGACGGCGCGAACCAGCCAGTCCAGATGTTTTTCGTCGGCCAGGCGGGACGCGGTGACAATGGCGTTGCGGTCGTAGTCGTCGACGCTGGCGGGCTGGGTGACCGTGCCGACGGGGATGGTGGCGATGGGGATTTCGCGGCCCGGATAACACTGGGTCAACTGGTCTTCTAGCAGGTCAGCCTGGCGGCGGGTGGACACGACCAGCCCGTCCACGTAGTCGGGCCGCATGAACACGTTCTCGTAGTGGTTGTTCCACAAGAGCACGCCGTCGTCCCAATGTTTGAGGTCGTAATGTTCGGCGTGAACGATGGAGTAGAGGCGGTGGTCGCCGATGGCCGGGTAGATTCCGTCGATAACGTCGAGCGCCCTGTCGACGATGATGACGTCGTCGGGCCGATCCCAGAGACGGGCGAACACGTACTGGAAAAACTGGACTCGCCCCTCCAACAGAATATCTCCCCCGAACGAGGCAGGGCGGTCGCGGTGTCGACTCACTGTTGCTGACGGCCCGGCCCCGGCATCGTAGAGGGGGGATGCAGGGGTGATGGTGGTGCGGACGATGTCGCGGTCGGCAGTGTAAGTCTGCCAGGCGGCAAGGCAGCCGTCTTCGGTGTAAAAGTCGCGCCTGACTAGGCGACCGCCGTGAAAGTGCTCCACATGGTTGAGGGTGGAGTCGTAGTGGTCGGCCCGCAACAGCACACCGTCAACAGCCGTGTCGATGTGGTTGACGAACCGTCCGTCGGGGGTGTTCACGGTACGGATTTGATAGCGGATGGGTTGACTGGTCATCACCACGTCGCAGCCGTTGGTGAAGGTTTGTTGAACCTCGTAAGGGCCGGTCAGGCTGGCCAGGAAAGCCTCGACGGTGAGGGTGCAGGGGGCGGTGGGGCGGCCTGTGACCAGGTTGTAGATCCACAGTACGGTGGCGCGCTCAAAGCCGGTCAGGTCGGTGAATACGCACGGGTTGGTGTGAATGTAGTCGGTGAAAACGTAGAAGGGGTCAACCCAGTCGATGGTCGCCAGCAGGTCGCGGCGGTACATTTGCGCGTATTCCACGCCGGATGACGCATAGCCGATGGCCTTGTTGATGTTGTAAACCCGCATCAGTCCGCTTTCGCTCCCAGGCTTGACCAACGCTTACGCGAACTGCAGGACGAGTCCGCCATTGCCGTCAACTTCGATGCGGCTGAGGCTGAGTAGGCGAACAATGTCCCGGTTGATGCGGCGTTTCATCTCTTCAAAAGCGAAGAAGGCTTCCCTGCGGTACTCGTATTCGACCTTGTGTTGGGCCATGTTGCGGCCCGCCACCACGGTTTTGAGTTGCTCCAAAAAGTCGACTTGTTCCACCCAGGCTACGTCGATGCATTTGAGGAAGCAGATGTTTTGGAACTTGGTGAAGGCGTCGGCTTCTTTGAGGGTTTCCTGTTTGTCATCCAGCGAGGCAGCAAACAAGCCGGTCAGGCAGGATTTGACGGTCTGCTTGTCGTGAAGGTCGACCCCGTCAAAACCGGCAGGCAACTGGTAACTGAGGTTGTCGAAGATGTACCGCATCAGGGAGGTGGGGGAGTCGCCTACCCCGTTTGCGAGGGCTTCGTCGAACACACCTGACGCCAGGGTCAGCAGGTCGTCCCTGG
>JAITCK010000104.1 GCA_031283115.1 Cellulomonadaceae bacterium
AGAATCCGATCATGGCTATCGACGAACTCGCCACCGCCGCCCCCCTCATCCAGGGCGCTCCCGGCGCCGTTGACGCCCCCGGAACCTCCGGCACCTCCGCCAAATGCGTGATGTCGGTCACCCCTGCCACCTCGGGCGACACGGGAGCCGACACTCACGGCACCTCCACTGCCCCCACCATCAGCCACGACTCCTACATGCCCCCCGGCGTGGAACTCGTGTTCTGCCCCAAACGCCTCACCACTTTTGACGGTTTCACCGTGTCGGGCCGCGCCTGGGGTTCCGAGTTGGAGGGCGCTGAGGTAGAAGTGAGCGTCTGTGGCGTAGTGCGCAACAGCCGTGTCACTGACGGCCTGTGGGCTGTCCGTTTTGAAAACAACGCCTTGGCCCGCCGCCACGCAGGCGTGCGGTCTGTCACCGCCCGCGTCACCGACCACATGTTCAACACCGCCCAGGCCACCGCCTGGATCACCGTCGACGAGTTTGTTGACGGCTACGTGCACTTGGACGCCTGGAGCACCATTGAAGGCCGCGACCCTGCCGCAGGCAAGCCCGGCATCCTGGTGACATCTGGCGAGTTGGGGCTAGGTACGCACGACCTCAACCGTGAACTGGTCATCAACCTGGTTCGCGCCGACAATGAGAATGTTGTCGTGGCGACCGCCCACGTGGACAGCGGCTGGCACCACGGCGAATGGCGGGCCAACCTTCCCTTGGATGGTGTCGCCCCCGGTTCTTACCGGGTACGCGCCCTTCTCACGGACACTGCCTGCCCCACCCTCACCCGCGTTGCCGCAGGCCGCCCCTTCACCCTGGCCTAAAAGCCTCACAACGCTGCAGGGCACAGCCTCAACACGCGAGGCTAGGGCTTCTGTGACTTCTGTCACGTCACGATCTGATTTCTTTTTACCCCTGCCTGCGTGCTCCACCTGCACAAACCACGCTATTGACCCACACTAAAAGGGTTCATTGCTGTCGTTTTTACACGCCTTACGTGTCTGACGAACGATAACTGGCTACGCAAGGAGGATGCCGTGGCTCCCGTCTTATCTCAACAGGCCATGCCTCTGCGGTGGAAAATAGTCAGCGTTGCAGCAATCGCCGTAGCCCTCGCCTCCCTGGGCCTACGTTTCACTGACACACCCCCCCCCGCTACCGGAGAGCACACATCGACGGTAAGCCTTGCCGGTGTGGCAGGGCTGCAACCGGGAGTCCCCAAAATCATTTCAGTTGCTGAACTGAAAGATCTCGCCACAGAACGTGGGCCCATTTATTGGGCTGGCGAACGCGACGACACCCATATTGAAGCGACCGTCACGCCCGAAGGTGGCGTCTACGTGCGGTATTTGCCTGACACTGTCACCGCAGGTTCAGACGACCTCTACCTCACCGTCGGCACCTACGAATCGGTCGACGGGTATGACGCCCTCGCCGCAGCCAACGCTGATGAGGCTGACGTGGTTCTTGCGGAATCCGGCGCCATCATCACCACCTTCACGTCAGCACCCGATTCCACCTATTTCGCCTTCCCCAAAACGAGTTTCCAGGTTGAAGTCTTCTCCCCCGAATCCGGTCAGGCCCGGTCCATGACGGAGACGGGCGAGATCGTCCTCGTGCCGGGACAGTAGGGGCTTGCGATGAAGATCCGTATGCGGGCCTCGACGCAAAAATCCCTGTCCGCGTTGGCGTTGGCAGGTGTCATCACCGGCACCGCCGTGTCCGGTGCTGTTGCTTCTGAGGGTGTGAGTGCAGGTCTCGAAGGCACCATCGCTACCGCCGATGACGCCCCGGTTCGCGGACCCAACGGCCCCTGGATGCCGTCTTTGCGCCCCGGAATCATGGGGCCACGAATCGGTGGCGGGTTCGGATTATCTGATGCCGCCATCGGTGCCCCTGGTGCACCCGGAACTATCGGCGCCGTTGCCGCTGAGCAACGTGGCGAGCCTACTGACACTGGCTCATCCGCTGGGGCCATGGGGCCACAAGGCAGTGCTGGCGCCAATGGTGTGCATGGGTCACCTGGGGTGATAGGGCCGCAGGGTGCTGCCGGTCTTGCCGGGCCGACAGGGCCTGCCGGGGCACCTGGCCTCGCCGGAGTTTCTGGCCCGCAAGGTGCGAAGGGGACAGCTGGCCCTCAAGGTAAGACGGGCGCGACCGGCGCCCAAGGCACCCAAGGGGCCGACGGTTCATCAACACTGGTGGGGCCGCAAGGCCCCCAAGGTGTGGTCGGCACGCCGGGCTCCCAAGGGGCGACGGGCGCGACCGGTGCCCAAGGCACCCAAGGCCAGGCAGGCTCCCAAGGCTCTGCCGGCAGTGCAGGCCCCCAGGGCTCGCAGGGAGCCCCCGGCAACCAGGGATCTGCTGGTGCCAACGGCGTGCAGGGAGCAGCCGGAATAACCGGGGCAACAGGTGCAACGGGTGCAACAGGTGCGACCGGTCCAGAAGGCCCGGCTGGTGTGCAAGGCCCAGCGGGTGCAGCTGGGCCCCAAGGCGCTGTCGGCCCGCAAGGTGACAGCGGCGCGCAAGGTTCCACCGGGGCGGCTGGCTCGCAAGGCCCACAAGGCACCCAAGGCTCTACTGGTGCATCCGGCCCCCAAGGCGCTGTTGGTGCTGCGGGTGCAGCAGGTGAGACAGGAGCGACGGGTGCCACTGGCCCGCAGGGGCCGCAAGGCTTCCAAGGAGACCAGGGATCTACTGGCGAGGCAGGGGCTACCGGTGCGCAAGGTGCTGAAGGCTCCCAAGGCCCTCAAGGTTTCCAAGGTGGTCAAGGGATTGCAGGGGAACAAGGCCCCCAAGGGGCACCCGGCGTAGCGGGCGCCCAGGGGCCGCAGGGTCCTGGCGAGACAGGCGACCCTGGATTCCAGGGTGCCCAAGGGGCCGACGGATCGCAAGGCACCCAGGGCGCACAAGGTGTGCAAGGGCCGCAAGGCCCACAAGGCTTGACCGGCTCTCAAGGCTCCCAGGGCGCTGCCGGAACCGATGGGGTCGACGGAACGTCGGGCGCTGCCGGAGTGTCTGGTCCGCAGGGCCCCACCGGGCAGCAGGGTGACACCGGAGTGGCTGGCCCGCAAGGCGCCGCAGGCTCGCAGGGTCCACAAGGTGCCCAGGGGTCGCAGGGGCTCACCGGCGCGGTCGGCGACACTGGCGAGCAAGGCGCCGCGGGTTCGCAAGGCAGCCAAGGTTCCCAGGGCGCAGCTGGCTCGCAAGGCCCGCAAGGTTTCCAGGGCGCGACGGGTGCCCAGGGACCGCAAGGCGCCCAAGGTGCTACTGGCGATCAAGGCCCGCAGGGCACCCAAGGTCCGGCTGGGACTCAGGGCCCGCAAGGGGTTCAAGGTGGGTCTGGTACGCAAGGCCCGCAGGGGTTTATTGGCTCGACGGGAACCCAGGGTGCGCAGGGGGTTCAAGGCACCGTCGGCACTCAGGGGGCTTCCGGTTCGCAGGGTTCTGCTGGGGCGCAGGGCACTCAGGGGTCTCAGGGCGCACCGGGCACGCAGGGGGCTGTTGGCGCCCAAGGCTCCCAGGGCGCTCAGGGTGCGCAAGGCGCCCAAGGCTCTTTGAAGGCGTTTGCCCGCTTCCACAGTTCGGCGGAACAGGCCCTGCTGGCGGTGAACCCGCAGAACACTCCCGTCATTTTGGGTACACAGGTGGCTAATACGAATCCTTCGGTCATCTCGAACGCTGCGGGTTCGGCAACCATCACCTTGGCTGCCGGGGGCATCTACTACTTGGAGGGCAATGCCGGCGCATCGGCGGGGGCTGGTCAGGGTTTCCACACGTATGCCTTTTACAACCAGACCACATCGACGTTCATCGGTTCGATGGGCAGTCACGCGGCAGGAACGTCCACTTTCGGGAACTCCAACCCGGTCGGCCCGGCAACAGCGGTTGTCAACACAACAGGTGGCGCCGTGACAGTAACGTTGAGTATCACCGCCGTCCAGACCAACTCCTCTATCAACCAGCTGCCCGACGGCGCCCAGGGCGGACAGTCCTGGGTCACCGTCATGCAGGTGGGCTAAGCAGGAGTCCCCGCCAGTCTCAGCATTGCTGGTGTTGGGACTAGTAGTTGGCACACTAGTTGTCGGGATGAGGGTGCGGCCAGGGCAGGGGATGGTGGTGGTGGGCTAGGCGGTGCAGGTTTGGCCTGCCCAGTCAGGCTGCGGCAGGACATAGCATACGGTGATGACGCGGACGGATCCGATGCCCATATTGTGACAAACTCGTACCCCCCTCCCACGGTGGATATCCGCGATTTTTCGGGCGGATTGGGGGATTATGGTGTTGATGAAATCTCTCGGTTCTCAGCGCTGGCACCGTGCCGCCCCCCGTGGACGGCACGCAAGTTCGCGCGCCAACACTAGGCCGAGAACCATCATCCACCGGGTCACCCACCGCAAACCCGTGCATGGCATCTACAAGGTTGCCGCCTACTTGGGCGCTGCCGCCCTGCTCATCCTCGGTGGGGAAAGTTCGATGGCCCTCTGGACGCGCACGTTCACGCCCGAACAAGGGCCTTCCGCGTTGACGACCGGCGCGTTGACGGCCAGCAATCCGGCCTGCGACGGCTGGACGTATTCCAACACCGTCCCGGCGGGTACGCCGGGCGCTAACGGCACGGCCGTGACCGTCGTCATCCCCGGGGACACCATCACCAATACGTGTCACCTGTATCTCACCGTGCAGGGCGACCACCTGTCTGTCGGCACATCCGTGACTAACCCGACGTGGAAGTCGGCCTACTGGCTTGCCGGAACGGCAACGAACGTGTCCGCACCGACCACCTCGTGGGTGATGACAATGCAGGGTCCCGGCACGCTGGACTCCACGCAGAAACCGCCCGTCTTTACTGCGGACGAGGGGGCCGCCTCCCTCACGCCCATCGGCTCGACGAAGGTGTCGACGACGGCAGGTACAACGGCGGCCACCATCACGACGGCTGGCACCACGGCAACATCGACGCCTGCCCTGTCTGGCTCGACAGCCACTGTCCCCGGCGGAACCTACCTGGTGAGTGTCGTGTTGACGTCAACATTCCCCTACAGCGGGGGCGTATCGGCCCCACTGGCGGCCAGCGGGGCCAACAACAGGACACAGTCGGCCACGGATGGCTCTGTGCTCACTCAGGCCTCCCTCAACACCTTCTCCATCGCCTTCACCCAGCTGCCAACCACCGCCAACCCCAACTAGGTTTTGCGGCGTATCACCGTGGGGCTGGCTCGGGTTCTCTGCTCGACATTTCGTGCACGGTGTGTGAAATTGGTGCGGAAAACGGGGTGAGAAACCACAATCCCCGCCGGTGTCGTGCACTACGCATGAAAACACGGCGGGGGGGGGAGGGGTGCAGCAGGGCAGGGAGTGGAGATGAGGCATCACCGTGGGACTGGCTCAGGCAACCCGACCTGTCCGCTGCTCACCGAGACTCGCAGTGCCACATCAGGCCAGGCATGTGCGGGTTCGTGGGCGCAGGTGCGGTTTAGAAGGAGCAGGAGGTGCCGGGTGCACAGATTGTGCAGGAGTTGACGACCTTCCATGTGGTGGTTCCGCCGATGCCAAGAATGCCGCCCGACGTGCTAGAGGTGACGTTCTGCTGCCAGGCGACTGTCTGCGTTGCTGACACCCAACCGCCGGGGCCGACAGCCTGGACGGTGGTGGTTCCTTTGGTGGTGCGACCGTTCACGGTTGCAGCGTAATTGTGGTACCAGGCAATGCCGGAGGTCTGATTGTTGAGGCTGTACGTGGACGTTTGCCCGCTTGTTGGCCCCTTGGGTGAGGTGTCTCCGGCGGGAACGCCAGTGGTCGAGCCGTTGGCGGCCGGAGGAACCAGGGTGATGCCGTAAGAGTTCACCGACACGGTGCCCGAACTGCTCGTAATCTGATTGACCGTGCCGTTGTAAATGACATTCATTTTGCTACCGGCAGCGTAACTGCTGCCTTGTGGCGGGGTGCCGCTTGCTGACCCTGTCCCAGCGTTGTCCAACCAGTCGGTAGTAGCTTGACCGGCGCTTCCGTTATCCGAACTCATGGTCAGCGTCACCACATAATGGTCGACATTGGCTGGTGTGCTCCCCCAATAGATAGCAAAGGGCCCGAAGTTGGGAAAACTCGATATGAGTTGATTGCTGCTCGTGGTTGTCAGACCTGACGGTACCGTCCCGCTGCCGTTTGTGCCGTCGCAGACACCGCCAACAATCGCTGGTATGGCAGGGGCCGCAGCGATGTTGACAGAACCGGAGTTGATGGTGCCGATATCGGTGTTCCCAGAACTTCCCGTCACAACAAGGGCGACGTCCTGGCTGCCGGGCTGCAGCACCGCATCACCACCGACGCCAGCGGCGACAGTCAGCGCAAGCAGTCCAGCGCCAAGCAGCAGCGGGCGGCGGGGCAAGCGGGCAGCGCGCTGCCCGTCCGGCCGCACCACAGAGCCCACCAGCGCATCAACTCGCGCCGGGCGGTTACTTAGGTCTACAAGCCTCATCCTCATCACCCGTTCGCCTGCAAAACCAGTTGGACACCCTGCCCGGTCAGCCCCGCATTGGACTGGGGCGCGTTGGCTGGCAGGGTCAGCACGATGCACAACGTGATGCTGTTGTTGTCGCCGGGCTCAATATCTGCCAGATAGGAGGGCGGGCTACTGCCGAAAATCGAGGTCGGCGTCGACGACACGGTAAAGGCCGGGGTGATGGTTGCGCCCGTGGCCAGGCAGCCGTTTTGCCGCAGGGTGTACGAGGTTCCGCCGGTGGGGGTGACCGTCTGGCTTCCCTGCGTATTAGCGGGCATACCCGTCTGGTCTCCGTTATAGGTATAGACCTGCGCCTGGAGGCTGCTGGTCTTGCTGCCCGAGGTCAGCGCTAGAGTCCCGGTCAACCCGAAGGGCGACGTCCCAGCGTTTTGCACAACATACTGGGTCGAGATGGACTCGCCAGGCAGCAGACCCTGCTGAACCGACCAACCCAGGTCAGTCCAGCAGGACGGGCTGGGAGAATCAGGGCAGGTGGGCGGCGGGGAAGACAGCGACGTGACCTGCCCTTGGAGTTGGGCCCGGTAGGTCGTGTTTCCGGCCGTCATATCGAAAATCGGATCCTGAACTAGGCAGGAGTTGATTTTCGGGTTGCCGTACATGGTCCACAAAACCTCTTTGAGGTTGGATGTCCAGCCGCCCGGCCCGACAGCAAGAATGTCGACGGTGCCGGAGACGACATCACCGTTACGCAGCACGTCAATAATGGTGTCCGGGTTGGACGGGTCTTGGATGACGTAGTTGACGGTCGGGTCGGTGGCGTCAGTCAGCGCGGTGATAAGAGTCTCGCCGGTCAGCGGGTCGGCGGAGCCGATGTTTGTCGCGCCTGGTTTGCCCGAACCGTCCGAAGGAACCGTGTTGTAGTTGGCTGCGGCAACGTTGGGCTCCCAGCCAGAGTGCAGGCCCCAGCCGATGCCGGTCACCGAGTTAGGGAACTCGTAGGTGACCGTCGCCGTACCGTCACCATTTGCGGTCCAGGTGGGCGGCGTTGGCGACGTCGCCCCCAGCGGGGTATCCAGGCCCGACGTCTGGTTGTATGACGTGACGTTTTCCGTGTCAGACGGCGGCATCATGGTCATGCCTGCCAGCGACAACCCGTTAGCAGCGGGCGGGTGAGTGGCACCGTTTGCGTCCGGGGGGGTATACCAGGAGGTGGGATACGCCGCGTTGAAGGCGCTCAGCCAGGAGTTATCCAACCAGTCAGACGAGGCAATGGCGTTGGTCGGGTCTGCCGTGGCACCCAACCCCGTGCTCGCCATCGGGTCGTCAGGGTCAAAGAGGTTGACAGTACCCACCGTCAACTTGACCTCATAGTGGTCGACCGTCGTCCCGTGAATATTGGCGTTGCCGTTGCTGTACGACGTGATGACGTCACCCCACGACACCTGGAAGGGCTGGCCCCAAGGAATCTGGTGGGCGCTATCCCCGCCCACACACTGCTGCCCGGCGGACTGGCTGGGGTTAGGCAGGTTGATGGGAGGAACATAGTCGGCAGAAAAAGCCGTATTGGTGGTCGACATGGTGGCCGTATCCGTTGCACCGGCGGCGCTGCCCGTCCCCGTCGCAATGAACTGCACCGACAAAGACGGCGAGCCCACCGCGTCCGTGTCCGTACTGTTCTGGATAGTGTTGAGCGCCGTAGAAGCCGGCGGCACGTCCTGACCTTCATACAAGCCGTTCCCGTCAGGCGAGGTGGTGGCCATGCTGAGCACAAAGCAGAAAGTCGCCGAAGCCCCTGGGGCAAGGGTGATCGAGTTGGGTGTCTTCATAAACGAGGCCGAGGCCGTCGGCACTGGCATGGACTGCTGGGCCGTCTGACCGCTGGCGCTACACGAGCCCTGCCGGAAGGCGACACCCGTGCCCTGCCCTGTCGTCGGGTTGGGCGCGTAGGCCCCCGTACTGGCCGGGGCGTTAGTCGCCACCCCCACCGTCCCTGTCCCTGTATCCGGGGTTGAGACGTCACCTGCGTAGCTGTAAGCGTTCACGTTGAGGCCGAACGGTTGCGGGGTAGAAATTTTCCCGTCCAACGTGACCGACGCACCGCCCACATTCGTGACAACAACTTCACGGGCCATCGACTCGCCGGGCACCATGTTGGCAAAAATCCACTGCGAATCCGTTGTCATCCCGCCCTGACCGTAAAGGAAACGGCCCGCCGACGTCGAATCCGGGCCGATAGCGATATCGACTGTCGTGTTGGCTGGCGTGCACGACACGGCCGCCGTGCCGTCACCCTTGTAGTTGATAGTCCAGTTAAACAGGGCATATTGACCCACCGGCGCAGTCCCCGAATTGCCGCCGATAAGTTGGCTATCATTTTGGCCTGATACCGGCGGGTTCGCAGGGATGCCATTGGGGAACGTTCCTGCCGTCCACCCGCCAGGGCCTGTCGCCCAAATCGCCACTTGACCACCGATTGAGCGCGAGCTGTTGGGGATATTGACGCCAAACCGCACCCTGTTGAGGCCCGGTGCGGCGAGCTGCTGAGTGGCGCGGATGGGGAACTTTCCAGCCGAATACCGGCTGGGCCCCTTAAACCAGCCGATGACATCGCCCGTGTTGCCACCGTAGGCGCCACCACCGGCAGCGGACGTTGCGTTGTAGCAGGGCCCTGACGGTCCACCGTCGGTACCGCCACCCCAAGCACAGGATCCGCCTTTCGCGTTGAGCGCGCCCGGCGTACCTGCGCCGCTGCTGCCCGGCGGGGTATCTGAGGGGTAAGGCTCCTGGCTTGCGGCCATCATGTCTTGGGTCTGCCAGTCTGCCTGGGCCAACGCGGTACCGCCGTCAGAGGTGACAGTCATCAAGCCATAGACGACCACCCCCTGCTTGGGCGGGTACGACCAGCCGATCTCAATATCGTTGGCGCCAGCGACAACAGCCGGGTTGCTGCTCGCCGTGGCTTGGCCCGACTGGGGGCCACCCGACGGCCGCCCAGAGTCGTAGCACATGAGGTTATCGAGCAGTCGCCCATCGTCAACGTTATTAGTTTGAATCTGAGGATTGTTTGCCCAATAGGCTTCCGCTCGGTTTTCCGGGCCGACAGCCAAGGCGATGCCCAGCACCGCGACGGTTGCGGCTGCGATAAAGGTTCGAGCACGGTTCGCGTGGGTACGGTTGTATGTCATCGTCCTACCTGCACTGTTGTCAACCCAAACGTGAGCGTCGGAGCCCCCTGCCCCTGCAAAGAGTTCGGTGGCGCTGGTGACGCCGGGAACCTGAGCACCACGCACACCCACCGCGTCTGCCCAGGCGCGATCACGGCAGCCGCGTTACCCGGGTGGCCTGTCGTCGCATCCGGCGAGGCGGCAGGCAGACCCATGTCCGTGGCCGTCGTTGTGATGGGGATACCCGACTTGGCTAGCGTGCCCGAGCATGAGCCTGTCCGCGAAGAAATCCACGCCGTAGACGGCACCGGTGCTGGCGTATACGGCGTCGTCGTGCCCGCCGTCGGAACGGGCGTGCTGGTTGGGGGGGGATAAGCCTGATACGTGTTGGATGGAGAGGTATCGTCCGCAGGTGTGGAGAAACCTGCTGCCGTCGCATAGGGTGACGGGAAGGGCGACGGGTAGGCCGTGCCCTGGACTTCACCGTAATACACGTCAGCAAGCAGGTAGGAGCCGTTCGATGACGTCGGAGTCGGGGTCGCGTAAGCCTGCGTCATCGACGCGACAGTCCCCTGCACGTAGAAAGGAGCCTGCCCAACGTTAGTAATCGAATAACTAGCCGCGAAAGATTCGCCGGGATAAATGTTGCGGAAATAGAAGTCTTGGTCAATGAAGAGCTGCCCTTGCGCATTGGACAACAAAACTTGGCCTGTCGAATCCGAGACCATCTGGTTGATGTATCCGGCCGTCAACGCCGTCGGCCTCAAAGTGCCCGACGCCGAGTAGAAAGCATAAGCGACACCCCCGCCCGCGACGAGCCCCGTCGCAAGCGCGGACGCGAGGATGGTACGGCGTAAGGAACGGCGGGCGCGCGCACGCAAGCCGGGAACCTCCCCCGGCTGTCGCACCTGCGTCATCACACACCCCTTCACGTTCTTTACGATGCCTCCCCATCGCCGTCATTGCAACCCTGACACAGTGTGACGTGCAGTCAGATACACATCTGTAATCATCGGGTGACATGTGGGCGGCCTGCCCGACAATCAGCGTCAGGAGGCGTGCCGGGGATGGTGGTCCTCGAGGGGAAGTTCCTCTTCGTCGTCGTCCTTGCGACGACGACGGGCGGCAGCGAGGCGGCGAATCTCGTCCTCGTCTTCATCGCCGTCCTTGCGGCGTTTACCGGCGACCAGCCAGATGCCCGCGATGCCGCACACCACGCCGAAGATGGCCGTCAGGGTGGTGACGAAGGTCAGGCCCGTGTGGGTGAAGGGCATCCACGAGACGGCCCGGTCGGACGGAGACTGGGCGATGATGTTGCCGAACATGCCACCGCTCGCGGGGGCAGTACCCGACGATGGGGCAGCAAAACCGGGTGGCATCCCGGCGCTACCCCCAGCATTCCAGGGGGCAGACCCCGAGCCGCCGCCGGTACCGCCTGAGCCTGGGCTGCTTCCGCCGCTTGGGCCTGTTCCGCCACCTGAGCCTGTTGCACCGCTACCGGAGCCGCCACCGGGCGTTCCAGGCGAACTGCCGGAGCATGTGGCTTCCGGGTAGGCCAGGCAGGGGTCAAGGGGGCCTGTGCTGCCACCGCCGGTGTTCAAGCCGAAGGTGACGGATGGGTCAACACCATCCGGGTTTTTGG
>JAITCK010000181.1 GCA_031283115.1 Cellulomonadaceae bacterium
TTCCCATAGCGGACGCAGCCGCCACCTACCTGCCCACCCGCACCATCAGCGACGCCGACGCTCGGGCGCTCAGCTACGGCCAGTGGATTACCCCCACCGTCGCCGCCCCCACACAGCCCGTCGCCGCCCTGACGCCCGATGGAACCTTGGTCGCCCTCCTAGAAAACACCCGCCGAGGCGGCCAGCCCTACGCCAAACCCGTCCTCGTCATCGCCGCCGCGTAAGAGATTGTGAACAGAGGACTGTTCAGCGCGGGGTGGCGCATTGTCGGGCATCCTTAGACGCTGCCACAAGACGTTTGCTGCGCCTTCACTGCGGTGTCACGTGCGAGGATGACCGCATGAAACGCATTGGTGGGCCTGCTCGTTTTATTGCAGTGCTGGCATGGGTGGGCGCAGTGGCCGCCATGCTTGGCGCCGCCAACCGGCTCTACAACGGCCTCATGCTGGTGGCTGCACCGCTGGCTGATGATGGGCTGATAATCAACGCATCCGGTGACGGTACGGCGCAGCACCTGTTCTCCGGCGCGTCCCACATGTTCCTCTGGGCTGTGGGTCTCGCCCTGTTTGGCCTGGCAGTCTGGCTGTTCGCCCAGCGCAAGCAGGTGCGCTGACCTTTGCAGAGTCAGAGTTTCTTTCGTTTATGTTGCAATAAGCGTTTAGCCCGCTAAACAGTATATGGTTGACAGTAATCATCTACTCAGTTACCGTTGCACCATTGCTCAGTTGTCGGCCCAAGGAGGTGCAATCGTGGACGAGCAGTTGATGACGATGTCAGAGATTGCGCATCGGGCTGGAGTGACGCGCCAGGCGGTCACGAACTGGCGCACTTCACGGCGAGTAGCGGCTCAGATAGTGCCCTTTCCCTTACCTGCTGGTGTGGAGCGCGGCATTCAGGTTTTTGATGCTGCCGATGTTGCCGAATGGTTGGAGCAAACTGGTCGAGTTGACCTACTCAACCATTGGACGCAGGCATCCCCGGCAACGCCTGTCGAGAAGGTGCCTGCATTGGCCCGTTTTGCGCGAGCACAAGATTCAGGCGCTACAAGGGGCCTCACTACCCGCGCTGTCGAGATTGTTACTGAGATTGTCGAAGCGTGCTCACGTCGTGTTCGCGGCGGCGCTCGGAGTACTGGGCGTGGCAGTGTCACTGTCGAGTGGTACGACGGTCAGTCTGGCGGCGCAGTTTCGCCGTGCGGTGAGGCCATGCAATTTGACCTATCTGCCGAATTTCCTGGCAACGGCGCCAATCATGCTGTCATTCTGCTTGCCACGCTGCTGGGGCTTACTGACGCGGAAGTGCTGGCGGCAGCAGACAAGATTTCCCGCCGACTGGCGGCAGGGAATATTGCAGTCATCGTCGGCCCTGCGTCGGCATTGTGTGACCGTCTCGACCCCAACGCGCCTGATGGTCTCTATTCACGCCGCAGCGAAACCCTGAGTCGTGACCAGAACGCGACACTTGCTGCGGCCATTCGCTTGCCTCGGGGGCTGTGGCGGGAGGCGCACCGTGTCAACTTGGGACTGTGGGTACTGAGAGGCGGCGCGGCGCCAGGTCAGGTCAGCATCGCCGACCTGACGGGGGCTCCTTTCGCCCCGCCCATCCTCGCCCAAGATATTGACGGTGTTCTCGGGGCTTCCACCGACATCGAACTGACCTACCTGAGGACTGTCCATTACGCGGAGGTATGGACTGAGGACACCGTCGTGCCACTCGGCTGGACTGCGGCGACGGCGAGGACTGACCGAGATGCCGACCATTATGACACCGTGATTGCCGCCTATGACAGGTGCGCCGAGCCTCTTTCCGGTTATCAGATTGCGCATATCATCCGCTCTGACGAGGACCATTTCCCGTCGCGTTCGCTTGCTGAGTTGATTTCCGCAGGCCAAGCGCGTCTGTTCGCGGGCGCGCGTATTCGAGACGACCATTGTGACCCGTCGGGGGCTGTTCCCGTGTTCACGCCGGGGGAAAGGTGTCCGACGGCCCGGATGGACCGCCTCATTGAGGCAGAGCACTATGCGCGGGCGATGCGCACGGAACCAGGTGATGTTGTTTTTGCCGTCGCGCCCCATCCGTGGGCCTGCGTCGATGTGACAGGTGGTGCGCTCGTCGCCTTCCCCTGCCGCGTACTCAGGCTTGAGGTTGCGTCGTCGACTATCGGCCCTCACACACTCGCTGCTGTCATCAACTCTGCCGACGGTACCGAATGGAAAACCTGGCGTATCCCTACGCTGCGTCGCACGCAGGTTGACCCCTTGGACAGCGCGCTGGCTGAGATTGAGCACTACACCGACCTGCTCCGTCACCGCATCAGTGCAGCAAGTACCTTGACGTCTGAACTCATCGAAGGCGTGGCGGCAGGCGCTGTTTCATTAGCGCCTGATGACGCGCCCGCTGCCACTCTGTCCGTCTCCCACAAGAAAGCAGATTGACTTATGCCCCCCAGGAAACAATCGGAGGCGGCCGCAGGAACGCCAGCCCCGACCACGATGGCTGACCTCAAGGCGACCTTGTGGAAGGCAGCTGACAAGTTGCGTGGCTCGCTGTCGGCGAGTCAGTACAAGGACGTCATTTTGGGGCTGGTTTTCCTCAAGTATGTGTCCGATGCCTACGATGAGCGGCGCGAGTTGATTCGATCCGACCTTGCCGGGCAGGGGTACGACGACGAGCAGATCGACACTCTCATCGACGACCCGGAGGAGTACCAGGGCTACGGTGTATTCCTTGTTCCCCCGCAGGCTCGTTGGCGCTTCCTCGCTGAGAACGCCAAAGGGATGCCTGCCCAAGGGATGACTCCCGCGCAAAGCGTTGGAGCCCTCGTGGATGCGGCGATGGATACTGTCATGGGTGCCAACCCAACCTTGCGCGGAACATTACCCAAAATCTACAACCGCGAGAACATCGACCAGCGTCGCCTGGGTGAACTCCTTGATCTCTTCAATGACACCCGTTTCAGCAGACAGGGGGAGCATCGGGCGCGGGACCTTATGGGGGAGGTCTACGAGTATTTTCTGGGAGCCTTTGCCCGCGCCGAGGGGAAACGTGGCGGCGAGTTCTTCACTCCGCCGTCCGTCGTCAAAACGCTGGTCGAAGTGTTGCAGCCTGACCACGGGCGCGTGTACGACCCCTGTTGTGGTTCGGGTGGCATGTTTGTCCAGGCAGAGAAGTTTATTGCCGCCCATCATGGCGACCCGACGGGCATTGCCGTGTACGGCCAGGAGGCGATGGAGAAGACCTGGCGGCTGGCCAAGATGAACTTGGCTATTCACGGCATTGAGAACACTGGGCTTGGGACGGCGTGGCATGACACCTTCGCCCGTGACGTGCACCCTGAAATGCAGATGGACTTCATCCTTGCTAATCCGCCGTTCAACATCAAGGATTGGGTGCGTAACACTGAGGATCCTCGCTGGAGATTTGGTGTCCCTCCGGCGACCAATGCGAACTTTGCCTGGATTCAACACATTCTGAGCAAACTCGCACCCGGTGGTCGTGCCGGTGTGGTGATGGCCAACGGCTCGATGTCATCGAACACGGGTGGTGAGGGAGATATTCGTGCGGCGATTGTGCGGGCTGACCAGGTGGCCTGCATGGTGGCGCTGCCGACGCAACTCTTCCGCAGTACGGGTATCCCGGTGTGTCTGTGGTTCTTTGCGAAGCACAAGGAGGCGGGCGCTCAGGGGGCTATTGACCGCAAGGGTCAAGTGCTGTTCATTGACGCGCGCGACCTCGGCTACATGGTGGATCGCGCCGAGCGGGACCTTGCGCCCGAAGACATCGCCCGTATTGCCGACACCTTCCACATCTGGCGCGGCACCCCTGGGGCGATGGGCACCTATGAGGATGTCCCCGGTTTTTGCAAGTCAGCCACGCTCGCTGAAATCAAAGCCAACGGTTACGTCCTCACCCCAGGCCGGTATGTCGGCAGTGCCGAGGTGCCCGATGACGGTGAGCCTCTTGATGACAAGATTGCCCGCCTGACATCAGAAGTCCGCGACGGCTTCGCCCTCCGCGCCAACCTGCAACAGCGGGTCCTCGCCGCCCTAGACTCCCTGGAGGTCAACCATGAGTGACCTGCGTCGTCGTGTCCCAGACATGACAAGGCCCCGGGTAGTTTCGCTGACTTTCGTCGCTACGCCGTGGTTCCCGGGGCTTAACACTGCCAGCCTATCATCGACTGCCAGAGCAATCAAGGAGGGTGCGTCATGACTCAATGTCCGTGGACTCTTGATGAGTTGATGTCACCCCAACGCCTCCGCCCCTACTTCCGCGCGGCAGGAGGCGACAAGGTGCGAGCGATGGAACTCTATGATTGGAACGCTGCCGCGTGTGGCGCTTATATGTCAACGGTCCACTACGTCGAGGTTGGACTGCGCAATGCGATAGATGTCACCGCGTCCGCGAGGTTAGGGGATGATTGGCTTGCCGCTCTGCCGCTTAATCCTCGGTCATCATCAACGTTGTCGCGTGCCATCACCAGGGCAGGAGGTTCGGAGGTTCCTCGTGGCAAGGTGGTTGCCGAACTCTCCTTCGGCTTTTGGTGTTTCTTGTTCTCAGATGCCTTTGATGGGGGACTCTGGCGCCCTGCATTGCAGTATGCGTTTGACGGCCCCGTCCGTCGGAAGCATGTTTACGCTGATGTGAACAGCATTCGTACCGTCCGCAATCGGGCCGCGCACCATGAACCCATCCATGCCCGCGACCTGCCAGGTGACTACGCCCGCATCCTTGATGTAGCCGGACGCATCAGTCCTGTCCTGCGGTCACATATCGAAACCCGCAGTTCGTTCCCCGGCATCCTCGCCAAACGACCGCAGGTGACAGGGGATGACGATGAGTGAGTGGATGAGTATGCGTCTTGGTGATGCTGCCACAGTATTTGATGGTCCACATGCGACACCAACTAAAACGGAAGATGGCCCCTGGTATCTCAGCATTTCGTCGCTTTCGTCTGGTCGACTCAACCTTGACGAGTCAGCACATCTCAGTGAATATGATTATCCGAAGTGGACGAAACGGACTTCGCCTCAACGAGGGGACACCCTCTTTTCATATGAGACGCGCCTTGGTGAAGCCGCATTCTGGGATAGGGATGAACGTGCGGCTTTGGGGCGTCGAATGGGCCTCTTACGCCCAAACCGTGCGATTGCTGACCCGAGGTTCCTGAGTTACTTATATATTGCTCCCGACTTTCAAGAAACTATTCGGCATCGCACAGTTCGCGGTGCGACAGTTGACCGTATCCTGATTGCCGAAATGCCTGATTGGCAAATTGCTTTGCCGCCGCTGGAGGAGCAGCGGCGAATCGCGGGCGTCCTCAGCACCCTAGACGACCTCATCGACACTAACAGAAAGTTATGTGAGGTGTTAATTGCACAGGCGCGGGCTATGTACGACCGGTTGCAATCGTCTAGCTCCGCAGATATTTGCACCTTCGCTTCCACTGTTGATGTGGTCTCCGGGGGAACGCCCAAGACCTCTGTTTCAGAATACTGGGATGGACCTATTCCCTGGTATTCAGTTGCCGATTGCCCCGAAGATGTTGGGCCGTGGGTGCTTCGCACCGCGAGGACTGTCACGGACGAGGGCATCGAGAACTCGGCTGCTTCTGTGCTTCCTGTCGGTACCACAATCATTTCGGCGCGAGGAACTGTGGGGAAACTCGCTCTTGTCGGCGAACCGATGGCCATGAATCAGTCGTGTTACGGACTTCAATCTCGGTTCGACTCCAGAGGCGCGTTTACATATTTCTCTGCCCAGGACATTGTTGGAGACTTGCAGCGTTCATCCCACGGCTCTGTGTTTGACACAATCACCCGAGCCACGCTCGACCAAGTTGTTATTCGTGTTCCTTCGACAGAAGCAATAACAGAGTTCGAGACGCAGGTTGAACCCCTGATGGAGTTAGCGCGGGGATTGCAGAAAGAAAACACAGACTTGACCAGCACCCGCGACGAACTCCTCCCCCTCCTCATGTCAGGCCAGATTCGGGTCAGGCAGGTAAACCCATGAATACTGTATCCCAGGATCAGGGGAAGAAGTGGCGCGTGTGGGGGCGCATCATTGGCCCCGAATTGCCCTCATTCTCCATTCGGCTAGGTCGTGCAATTGTAGGGCCATGGCCACTTTCATCAGTTCCACCTGCGGCACCCTCGGGTCTACAGGTGACTGACACCAGGGGAGTCCCGTACGCTCAAAATAACGCCCCCCATACACGGATCCAGTCAGACTGTTGGGTTGTGGTAGATGGCATTGATGCACAGGATTATGATTCAGCAATCAGGCAATTCTCTCAACGGGATATCCCCCCAATTGTTGTTGCACTGTCAACTGCTTCTTCTCACCCGCCAGTTCGTGTGGAGATTGTAGGTGCTGATGATTACAATGAGCCCTTCGTGTGGTCACCAATTATGGCTGTAACGATGTACTCGCCAATCATTGATGTCACAGACGAGCGTTCTGCCGATTTGGCTCGCAAAGTAGCGATTATAGACTCGAATGAGAATCTCCGTACTGCTGCGGAAGTGTTCCGTCGGAGCATCATATATTCTGACATGACTGCGGATTCTCTATCAGCATCCAGTGCAATTCTGTCTGCATACCAGGTCCTCGAGTTGTGTGCTCGAATCATTCAGATGGAAAAACCTGAGAATTATGACGAGAAAGTTTCCGAGATTTCTCGGAAACTTCAGGCAAGGCTAAGTGCAAAGACTTCAATGACCAAGCGGGCAGCAGCGATTAAGAGCGCCGCTCAAGCTCTAGATCAGCTGGAGGGCAAGCACATTAGCCTTCGGATTGAGTGCGCAGCAGAAGTGTTTGGGCTAGATAAGAACTGGATTGAGCGGGAGCGACGGCTCGGAAAGATTCGAAATTCGCGGATTGCTCATCCTGGTGCCACCCCCTCCATTTTTGAGTTAGGGATGGCTCTCGGTGCGGACGATAAATCTGCTGATTATGAGGCGATCAGTATCGCCTCGGAGATGCTTTGGCATGCAATTCGTTACATCGATGAGCAAGGGGAGCAGCCATGACTCTGTCTGAGTGGGATTGGGAGCGGCGGATGCTGGAGGAACTCAGCGGAGTCGGCTGGAAGTACGTCCATGGTTCCGCTGTTGCTCCGGGTGTGGAGGGTGGGCGTGGGTCCTGGGATGACATCATCCTTCCGGCGCGCATGCTGGCGGCGTTGAAGCGGCTCAACCCCGAGGTGCCACAGGAGTATCTGGCCCAGGCTCTCGCCGAAGTGACTGCTCCCAAGTCGCGGGACGCTATGGCCGAAAACTTCCGCACCCACCAGATTCTGGTGGGCGGATACCGGGGTATCACCTACCTGGATGCCGCAGGCATCGAACACAATCCGACCATCCGATTTGTCGGCCATCATCCGCAGGACAATGAGTTTCTTGCCGTCAACCAGGTCACGGTACGCTCGTTGGAGCGCGAACGCCGCTACGACGTTGTCCTCTACCTCAATGGCCTGCCCATCGGCATTGTCGAACTGAAAAAGGCCGGTGACGAGCACGCGGATCTTGCTAAGGCGCACGCCCAACTTGACGCCTACCTGGCCGAGTTTCCGCTGACCTTCCGCTTTTCCGCGTTGACCGTCATCTCCGATGGCATCCTCGCCAAATACGGGACACCCTTCACCCCGCTCAACCACTATTCGCCGTGGAATGTGGACGATGACGGCGTGCCCTACCGCCCCGACCCCAACGTGTGGGCGCCGCAGCGGTTCGAACTCGACGATATTGTCGGCGGAGTCCTGCGCCCCGACCGGCTCCTCATCATGCTGCGCGACTTCATCGCCTTCGACGCCGATGCCGACGGCTTGGCCAAACGCATCGCAAAACCCCACCAGTACGTCGCCGTCACCAAAGCAGTCCGCGCCACCATTGACGCGGTGAAGGCCGACGGCCGCATCGGCGTTGTCTGGCACACCCAAGGGTCAGGCAAGTCGATGGAGATGGAGTTGTACACCCACGCCATCGGGCAGGTGCCACAGTTGACCAACCCCACCGTCATCGTCGTCACCGACCGCACCGACCTTGATTCCCAACTCTTCCAGACCTTCGCCCGGTCTCAACTCCTCGCCGAGACACCCGTCAACGTGACGTCTCGCCGGGAGTTGCGTGAGGAGTTATCCCGGCGCGTCACTGGCGGCATCTACTTCTCCACCCTGCAAAAGTTCGGGCTCACCGAGGAAGAACGCCGCTCGGGTCTCGACCACCCCTTGCTCAGCCAGCGCCGCAACATCATCGTCATCGTCGACGAAGCCCACCGCAGCCACTACGACAACCTCGACGGCTACGCCCGGCACATCCGCGACGCCCTGCCCCATGCCGCCTTCATCGCCTTCACCGGAACCCCCATCGCCATTGCTGACCGAGACACCCGCGCCGTCTTCGGTGACACCATCGACACCTACGACCTCACGCGCGCCGTCGAGGACGGCGCTACCGTGCCCGTCTACTACGAGCCGCGCATCATCCCCGTCAGCCTGGGCGACGCCGTCACCGACACCGACCTCGACACCGCAGCAGACGAGGCTGCTCTCGGCCTCGACAGCGACGAGCGCCAAAAAATAGAGGCCGCCATCCTCAAACTCAACGCCGTCTACGGCGCCCCTGACCGGGTCAAAAAACTTGCCGCCGACATCGTGGATCACTGGGAGGCCCGGTCTGCCGCCGTGGAGCCCTTTATCGGGGAACCCGGGAAAGCCTTTATCGTGTGCGCAACCCGCGACATTTGCGCGCGGCTTTACGCAGAGATTGTTGCCCTGCGCCCGCACTGGCATGACGACGCCAACGACGCTGGCATCATCAAAGTGGTCTACTCCGGTTCGGCATCTGACCCCGACCACATTCGCGCACATGTGCGCCCGGTCGCTCAAACAAAAGTCATCCAAAAACGCATCAAGCAGGGCGATGACCCCCTACAAATCGTCATCGTCAAAGACATGATGCTGACCGGATTCGACTCCCAACCCCTGCACACCCTGTACCTTGACCGGCCCATGCGTGGCGCACAGTTGATGCAAACCCTCGCCAGAGTGAACCGCACCTACCGCGACAAATCGGGCGGACTCCTGGTCGGGTATGCGCCCGTTGACCGTGCCCTGCAAGAAGCCATCGCCGAATACACCGAGACCGACCGGGAACAGCGG
>JAITCK010000189.1 GCA_031283115.1 Cellulomonadaceae bacterium
CCCACCAGCCCCGCCTGCACACACCCCAGCCCGGCCGTGAGCAGCACATACCCGCGCGCTCCACCTGCGCGTCTCACCAACTGCGGGTCAACCGGCATCACACCGCCCAACCTAGCGACCTCCACCGACATTACTGCTGTGGCACGCCTGGAAGTCTGTGGGCGGAAGTCTGCGGGTGGTGCCCGTGTGTGGCGGTGCGGATTTGGGGATAAGGCGGGGGCGGTTATAGGTTCTAGTCATGCAGTTCGGTATTTTTTCTGTCAGCGACGTGACCACCGACCCGACGACGGGCCACACGCCGGACGATACCGAGCGCGTCAAAGTGATGTTGACCATCGCCCAACACGCCGACCAGGCAGGCCTTGACGTGTTCGCCACAGGCGAGCACCACAACCCGCCCTTTGTCGCCTCCTCACCGACCACCATGCTGGGCTACCTGGCCGGCGTCACCAACAACATCATCCTGTCCACGGCCACCACTCTCATCACCACTAACGACCCCGTCCGCATCGCCGAAGAATACGCAATGTTGCAGGTCATCGCCGATGGTCGCATGGATCTCATGTTGGGTCGCGGCAACACTGGCCCCGTCTACCCCTGGTTTGGGCAAGATATCCGCACTGGCGTGCCCCTCGCCATCGAAAACTACGCCCTGCTCCGCCGCCTGTGGACTGAAGATGTGGTGGATTGGCAGGGTCGTTTCCGCACGCCACTGCAAGGATTCACCGCCACCCCGCGCCCCCTGGACGGAGTGCCGCCCTTCGTGTGGCACGGATCCATCCGCACCCCCGAAATCGCCGAACAGGCCGCCCACTACGGTGATGGATTCCTCCACAACAACCTCTTCTGGCCTATGGAACACACCGCCAAAATGGTTCACTACTACCGGCAGCGCTTCGAGCACTACGGGCATGGCCGTGCCGACCAAGCCATCGTGGGCTTGGGCGGGCAAGTGTTTGTGCGCCCCAACAGCCAAGACGCCGTCCGTGAGTTCCGCCCCTACTTCGATGTCGCGCCCGTCTACGGTTACGGCCCGTCTCTGGAAGACTTCTCCGCCCAAACCCCGCTGACCGTCGGCTCCCCCCAGCAAGTCATCGACCGCTACGGCACCTTCGTGGACAAGGTGGGCTACTACCAGAGGCAAATGTTCCTCATCGACCATGCTGGCCTGCCGCTGAAAACCGTGCTCGAACAAATCGACATCCTGGCCGCCGACATCATCCCAGAACTGCGCCGCATCGTCGAAGCAAAACGGCCTGCCGCCGACATTCCCCTCAACCCGCCCACCCACGCCGAACGAGTAGCAGCCGACAAAGCGGCAGGTCAACACCATCAGGCTCACGTTGGTGCCGTCGGCGACCCCTACACCGGCCACCGCGTCGAAGACCACCCCAGCCTGGCCTACCGCAGTCAACACGACGAGCAAGCCCAGTGAACGACGACGTGACGATGGCAGGCGCGACAGTCCCGGCGCCAGCGTTAGGGGCAGCAACAGCAGCAGTCCCGATGACGGCCCCCGCGCCGCCTACACCCGACCGCCGCATCGTCGTCGTCACGGCTGGCCTGTCCAAACCGTCATCCACCCGCATGTTGGCTGACCGCCTGGCCTCCGCCACCGCCGACGCCCTAGCCGCTCAAGGTGACCAGGCCAGCGTGAACGTCATCGAACTGCGCGACCACGCCCACGCCGTCGTCGACGCGACACTGACCGGCTTCCCATCCGGGGCGCTGGCCGACGCGCTGGCTGCTGTCGCCACCGCCGACGCCCTCATTGCGGTGACGCCCCTGTTCACCACCACCTATTCCGGGCTCTTCAAATCCTTCATCGACATCATCGACCCCGACGCCCTGCGCGGCACCCCCGTCCTGTTAGGTGCGACAGGCGGCACAGCCCGGCACAGCCTGGCCGTCGAATACTCGATGCGGCCCCTCTTCACCTACCTGCGAGCCGACGTCGTCACCACCTCCGTCTTCGCTGCCACCGACGACTGGTCGGATGGGGGAGTGTTGGCCGGGGCCGACGCCGTCAACCCCCTGCCCGCCCGCATCGACCGCGCAGCCCGCGACCTGGCAGACAGGGTTCAATCCCGCCCCGCCCGCGCGGACAGCGCCGCAGCGCGCGACAATGAGGGAGTGGGCGGTGACACCTCCACGCGAAGCATCACCCCCCGGCCTGGCGAAACAACCGATTTTTCGGCCACCCCCAGCTTCGCCGACCTCATCGCACAAACCGGAGTCACCGCGTAAAACGGCGCAATATCACGCCTGTGCCCGGTACGTTTAGCGCAGGAGAACATCATGGCCGACACAACATCATCCTGCCCGGTGCAAGGGTGTGGTGCGTGTGGCGGCTGGTAACGATTTGTGCTTGTGATTTCGCGTCAGTGAGCGCGCCGTCGTGCAGGGTGTCGGGGCTGCTGGCAGGCTTGCGGGCATGACTGCTCCTGACATCAAACCCCGTTCCCGCCAGGTCACCGACGGCCTGGAAGCCACCGCATCGCGCGGCATGTTGCGTGCCGTGGGCATGGGCGATGAAGACTGGGTCAAGCCGCAGATCGGTGTGGCGTCGTCGTGGAATGAAATCACCCCCTGCAACCTGTCACTTGACCGGCTGGCGCAGGCCTGCAAGGAGGGCGTCCACCAGGCGGGCGGGTATCCGTTGGAGTTTGGCACCATTTCTGTGTCTGACGGCATTTCGATGGGGCATTCTGGGATGCACTTTTCCCTGGTGTCGCGTGATGTTATCGCCGACTCGGTGGAGACGGTCATGTCTGCCGAGCAGTTCGGCGGGTCGGTGCTGCTGGCCGGCTGCGACAAGTCTTTGCCGGGGATGCTCATGGCCGCTGCCCGCCTCGACCTGGCTTCCGTGTTCCTTTACGCGGGCTCCATCATGCCGGGTTGGGTCAAGTTGGAAGATGGCACCGAAAAGCAGGTGACCATCATTGACGCCTTCGAAGCGGTGGGGGCCTGCTCGCGCGGACTCATGTCCAAGGAGGATGTGGATCGGATTGAGCGGGCTATCTGCCCTGGTGAGGGTGCCTGTGGTGGCATGTACACGGCGAACACGATGGCGTCTGCTGCTGAGGCGTTGGGCATGTCCCTGCCCGGTTCGGCTGCCCCGCCGTCTGCCGACCGCCGCCGCGACCTCTGGGCCCACCGCTCGGGTGAGGCGGTTGTCAACCTGCTGCGGCTGGGTATCACGGCCCGCGACATTCTCACCAAGGAAGCCTTCGAGAACGCCATTAGCGTGGTCATGGCCTTTGGCGGCTCCACCAACGCTGTCCTTCACCTGCTGGCTATCGCCCATGAGGCGGAGGTTGACTTGACTCTGGCCGACTTCGACCGCATCAGCGACCGCGTCCCCCACCTGGGCGACCTCAAACCTTTCGGCCAGTATGTGATGAACGATGTTGACCGGGTGGGTGGCGTGCCCGTCATCATGAAAGCCCTACTTGATGCGGGTCTCATGCATGGTGACGCCCTGACCGTCACCGGGAAAACCTTGGCCGAAAACCTGGCCGACATCAACCCGCCCGACGTGGACGGCAAGATTCTGCGCGCCATGAACAACCCTATTGCGACCGCTGGCGGCATCACCGTCCTGTCCGGGTCGTTGTGTCCCGACGGGGCCGTCGTCAAGTCGGCCGGCTATGCCGGGACTGTGTTGGAAGGTACCGCCCGCGTCTTCGAGCGCGAGCGTGGCGCCTTGGACGCCCTGGAAGATGGCACCATTCAGGCCGGTGACGTGGTGGTTATCCGTTACGAGGGCCCCAAGGGCGGGCCGGGGATGCGGGAAATGCTGGCCATCACCGGCGCCATCAAGGGTGCAGGCTTAGGTAAGTCTGTGCTGCTTATTACCGATGGGCGGTTTAGCGGCGGAACCACGGGCCTCTGCGTCGGCCACATCGCCCCCGAAGCCGTCAACGGTGGGCCTATCGCTTTTGTCCGCGACGGCGACCGTATTCGCCTGGACATTCCGGGCAAGCGGCTTGACCTGCTCATTTCCGACGAAGAACTGGCCACCCGCCGTGCCGCAGGCTGGGAGCCCGTCCCACATGGCTACACGCGAGGCGTTCTCGCCAAATACAGCAAACTGGTCCAGTCCGCCGCCAAAGGCGCCGTCCTCGAATAGAGAGTCTAGACCCGTTCTTCGACCTGTATCAGGCCTGCTGTTCTCACACCTGAAATTCTCGTCCTGGTTGATGAAGATGGAAGTTTAATCCGTGATGGTAGTAGCAGCCACGCACTGTACCCGCACAGCACGATGCCTGTTCTTCTCTTGTTTCAAGGAGTGCGGCGGTCGATGTTTTGGGCGTAGGCGTCGAGGACGGTCAGGATACCGACGTGGCGCCAGACCCGGTTTTTCTTGCGTCCGGTGCGTTCATCAATGATTCCGGCCTCGGCCAGTTGCGTGATGGCGCGTTGTGCCGTCTTGGAGTCGATGGTGAACGTGTCACAGAGCAGTCGAGCGGTGATGACGGGGTTGGAAATGAGGATGGGAAGGACGCGAAAAGCGGTGGCCTGGGGGCGCAAGCCAGCGACTTCCAAAGTGTGACGGGCTTGGTCGAGTTGACCTGCGAGGTCATTGACGAGCCGGAGTCCCGTCGTCGCGGCGTATCGGGATGCGGCGGTAAACCGTTCGATGATGGGGCGGGCATCGCCCTGGCGGTAAGAGGTCAGCGCCGCAAAGTAGTGTGTGGTGTCAGTCAGCAATCCGGCAGAGACAGGGGCAGTGGTGTGGGTGACGACGCCTTTGTTACGCAAGGCTGCGTGAACCAGCGCCCGGCCTGTCCTCCCGTTGCCGTCCGCGAAGGGGTGGATGGTCTCAAAATGGGCGTGAGCGATTGCTGCCTGCGCGATAGCAGGCATATCGTCGCGGTCGAGAAAGGCGACGAGGTCTGTCATGGCAGGCTGGACATGCTCGGGTTGCGGGGCGATGTATGCGGCTCCGCGTGGAGTGATGTTTGAGGTTCCAATCCACACGAGTTGGTTCCGGTACTGCCCGGCGTGGCTTTCCCATCCGGGAGTGTCGGCGAGAAGGGTGCGGTGCATGGCCAAGATGGCCTCCTGGCTCAAATCTGCCGACAGCCGTATCGCCGCCTCCATTGTGCGCACATTGGCGGCGACTAGGCGGGCGTTCTCACTGGTGGACTGCCCAATCTCGGCTAAAGCCAGTTGATAGGCGCCGACGGTAAGGTTCTCAATCCGTGACGACGAGGTCGACTCGGTGCGCAGCAGAATTGACGACATGGGACCGAGTACGGGGCTGGATTCACCCAGACGCATCGCGGCGTGAACGTCGAACCGTGTCAGGGCCGCGGTCGCCTCGTCAATGTCTGCGGCGAGGTCGCCGGGGATAGGTGTATCCAGGTCAGCGATGCGTGGGGGAACGCTGGACTCGTAGGCACCAGAGGCTGCGCGCATCTGAGCGCGCGAGGCCATCCCGTCGGCCTCGGCAATCCAGTAATGCTCCTCAACACCAAAGGCCGGAACAGTCATCGGAAGTGTCGTCATAGGCACCATCATAGTGACACTTTCAGCAAAAGTGTCACTATGTGGATTGATGGACATGATCGACGCGTGTGATACGTGACGGTGTCGCAGGTAGTGAATCAGAAATTTCAACTCCCGAACAACATTTCGCGCTTGCTGCACGATGGCGCAGGCCAGCGGCAAATTCTGGACTACCTTTGGGGAG
>JAITCK010000190.1 GCA_031283115.1 Cellulomonadaceae bacterium
AGAAGGCGGGAACGATCCGCTACCCGCATCCGATGCCACTGCGTCATCTGACGCGACGCCGGGCGGCACACCGTCAGGAGGCGCAACGACCACACCGACGCCCACCCCCGCGGCGACCCGCGAGGCAGGCCGCGAACCCTTCACTGGCGCCGACACGACGGCCGTGTGCACCCCGTGATTTCAGGGCATCTGCTCTGCGGCGCGTAGTGGCCGTGGATACGAAGAACATGCCCTAGCATCGGCACCGATGAGCACCACACCTCCCAGCATCCCCCCTGCTATCCCTCCACAGCGTGGCGCGCCCCGGCGCCCGTCCGTGCGTGATGGCGTCATCCCTATCGGGAAGAAGCCTGCCGGGAGTAAACCTGCGGCGCCGCCCGTTCCACCCCCTCCCCCACCTGCACCGAAGCCTGTGGCGTCTGGCGCGCCTGCTCGATCACGCACCACCGCCCCCCCGTCCATCGCACCCGTGCAGCGTCCAGGTGGCACGGCCCGCGCTCCGATGCCGCAGAGCATCCCGCCCACCTCCTCGCGTTCTACTGCTGGGCAGGCTCCGGCCTCTTTCACACCAGAGCCTGACCGCCCTGACCGCCTTACCCGATCGACCGGGGCGGCGCGGCCCGCAGCGCCCTCATCTCCGTTGACCCCACATGCTCCAGCGGCCGCACCCAGCCTGGCTGCATCGGCGAAAAAACGGAACAGAAAACGTACCGCCATTATCACCACTGTTGTTGTGCTGGTGCTGCTGCTTGCGTGGCCTATCGGCTTGGTCATGTGGGCAGACGGGCAGATCAACCATGTTGACGCCCTGTCTGGCGCGCCCAACACCCCCGGCACCACGTATCTCATCGCCGGTTCTGACCAGCGTGGCAGTGGTGGCATCGACAACCCGGACGTTTCTGGCGCGAGAAGCGACACCATCATGGTGTTACATCGACCTACCAGCGGGCCTGCCGCCCTCATCTCCATTCCCAGGGACTCCTTTGTTGACATTCCCGGGCACAACTCGAGCCGCATCAACGCTTCCTTCGCCTGGGGTGGGCCGCCGCTGCTAGTCCAAACGGTAGAACTACTCACCGGACTCACCATCGACCACTATGTTGAGATCGGTTTCGGCGGCGTAGAAGACGTAGTCAACGCTGTAGGTGGGGTCGAGTTGTGTAGCGACCTCAACGTCGAGTTCGAGCCACATTCGCAGTTCTCTTGGACACCCGGCTGCCATCATGCGGACGGCACCCAAGCTCTCGCCTTCTCCCGAATGCGTTACGCCGACCCGCGCGGCGACATCGGTCGTGCCGAACGTCAACAGCAGGTGGTGGGCGCTATCGCCGGTTCGGTGGGCCCGTCGCTACTGTTCCAGCCTGCCCGCCAAGTGCACCTGATCGAGGCCGGGCTGGGTGCTGTTGCTACGGATGAACGCAGCGGAATCATCGACTTAGGCCGTATGGCGCTCACCTTCCGCGCCGCCAACGGCCCCGACGGCATCACTGGCACGCCCCCGCTAGGTTCCCTCAACTATCACGGCGGCGCCGTGCAACTCGACCCCGACCAGGGCCCTGGATTCTGGCGTGCCATCGCCGACGGCACCCTGCCATCCGGGCAAGTAGGCGGTATGCCCTGATGCACACTCAGCCAGATGAAACTCAGCCCAGTTTTTTGCTTCGCATCATCCGTGACCAGCGTGTCCGCTTCCTCATGGTGGGCGGCTTCAACACGGTGTTGGGGTATGTGTTATTTGTTCTTTTCAACACCCTGATCGGCGACCGGGCAGGGCGTTTTGGCTACATGCTTGCCCTTGTCTGTTCTTATGCGGTAGCAATATTTGTTGCCTTCCTGTTGCATCGCACCTTCGTTTTCAAGGTGCGCGGCCATTTTTGGAAGGATCTTGGACGGTTCATCATTGTCAATATTTTCGGGTTTGGGTTGAACGCCCTTCTTCTCCCCACAATCGTCACGTTGACGGGGTTGCATGCGAACTACGCGCAGGCGGCTGCCGCCATGATTGTCGCGGTAGTCAGTTATCTAGGACACAAACACTTCTCGTTCCGGCGGAAGGCTGTTCAGCCTGGTGACGGCGATGCATAGCAGCATGACCGGCGCCAACGATGGGGGGCAGACTGAACAGAGCAAACAACCTGGCACAATAGCCTCTATGACAGACTCTGCATCAACCGTTTCCCCGGAGCCTCCCGTCGTCATCCCTGATGCCCTTGACCCCGAAAGCGTGTGGTTTGTCATCCCTGTCTATAACGAGGCGCAGGTGGTTGCCGGGGTGGTTCGTGAGGTCACACGGACCGGATTCCATGTTGTCTGTGTTGACGATGGATCCCACGACAACTCTGCGCAGCAAGCACAGGCTGCGGGAGCCATCGTTGTTCAACATTCCACCAACCTTGGGCAGGGCGCAGCCTTGCAGACGGGAATCGAGTTTGCACTGCGCCGGGGTGCCCGCTATCTCGTGACTTTTGATGCAGACGGTCAGCACCGGCTTGTTGATGCTGTGGCCATGCTGGATATGGCTATCCACGATGACCTGGCCATGGTGTTCGGTTCACGCTTCCTTGATGACCGCACCGATCCGGGCCGTTTGAAAACGCTCGTGTTGCGGTTTGCCGTGTGGTTCACGCGGCACAGCACTGGCCTCAAGTTGACTGACGCCCACAACGGGTTGCGAGTTATCCGGGCTGATGCCGCCAGGCGCCTTGATCTCAAGCAGAACGGTATGGCTCACGCCTCAGAAATCCTGAGACAACTGGGGAACACGAAGATGCCTTGGGCAGAGTTTCCTGTCTACGTGCTGTACACCGACTATTCCAAGGCGAAAGGGCAGAGCCC
>JAITCK010000196.1 GCA_031283115.1 Cellulomonadaceae bacterium
GCTATCCACAGGCGCCATGTTGAAGACCTCGATTTGACGGGGGGGGGGGCTTCATTTTCTAGGCTGTGTTATCTACAGGGTCACGTCACGCGCGACGAACCGATAACGAAGCCAGGAACCCTATGACCACATCGCACCAGACTGATGCCGCAGGCCACCCGGTCGGCAAGACCGGCATACCTGACGTACTTGCTGACCGGCTTCGCGGGCGCCCGGCACCATCGCCTGCGTACTCGTGGAATAGGGGCGCCTGGACAGCAGCCATTGCTGAGGCTGGCGTCACCGTCAGCTGGATGGAGGTTCTGCCCGATGAACTTGACCGTCCCATCGTGGCCCGTCAAGTCAAGAAACTCATGGCCGACGGTTCCTTCTGTGAAGCTTTAGCCCTGGTGTTGATTTGGGGATATGCGGGTACCGGATACGGCCCACAACGTGTAAAGAAAATCCTCACCAGAACGGGTAACGGGCCGTCAGACGTAGCCCACCGACTCGACCAATCCTGGCAAATCGCTACCGGCCAAAACGCGGGCCAGGGCATCGTGGAGGCATACCGCTACCTCAACAACCGGGCGGCCGGTCACATCGCCTACCTTGGCCCGTCGTTCTTTACCAAGTGGCTGCATTTTGCTACCGCCGATAGTGACTCAGCAGCCCCTGGCGCGGCCCCCATTCTTGATGAGGTTGTTCGACGGTGGCTCAACGCGAACACGAACGCAGACCTGCACGCCTCCTGCACTACCTGCTACGGGCGGTACATCGACTTACTCACCTCCTGGGCCTCCGGCCCTTGGACACCAACCCGCATTGAAGAAGCCATCTTCACCCTGCCCCGATAAAGGAAGCACACTATGACACACACCAGCAAGCGACGCGGTGCAGCCGCCATCATCACCGCAATCGCCCTCTCCCTGACCTTCTCCGGGTGTGATGGCGTCGACCGCGACTCGGATGCTTATCGGGCGGGGTGGCGTGGGGGGCAAACGATTTTCGACGGACGATTGACTGCGGAACGGTGTGCTGATCGGAGTTTTATGCCCCGTGACATGACCTCGCATGACGCGTCTAACTGGGTCGCTGGTTGCCGCGAAGGATTCAGAAACCGCGAGGAAGTCTTCGGCAGGCGACGAGGGTAACTGCGCAACTTTCTACTCATCGGGCAGCAAACCGTCCGACCACAGTGCCCCTCACCAAGGTTGCGGCGTATCCACGTTATGGCCCCAGCAAGGCGAGCGGAACAACCGCCACCCCGTCGCTGCGACGGTAGGCGGTATCGCCGGTGGTCACCACCATGAGGTCAGCAACACGGTCACCGAGTTGATCGCGCAACCATAGGAGGTGGCGGACATCTTTGTCGGTCACGATGGGTGAAAGTTTGACCTCGATGCCGACAATCTGGCGGTCTTCGCCTTCGACGATGAGGTCAACCTCGCGGGCGTAGTTGACCTCTCGGGTTCGCAGGTGGCCTACTCGTGCCTGGGCTGCATCGGCGTACACGCGCACGCTCTGCGTCACCAGGGACTCGAAAAGCGCTCCGAGCCAGGTGGCGGCACTGCCGATGGTCGGGCCGTTACCGGCAAGCAGGTCGGCCCTGCGCACTCCTACGAGCCGGGCGGCAAGTGCTGGATCAACAAGGTGATGTTTGGGGCTGGAGCCGAGCTTTTTCAAGGGGTTGAATAGTGGTATCCATGCAGGGATGGGGTCAAGGATGAAGATTCGCTCAAGATGGTCGCGGTAGGTGTCAGCGGTGGTGCGGGTGATTTTCTCCGACTCGCCGGGGGTGGCTGCGTCAAGGATAGTGGTATACGACGCCAGTGATGACGATGCGGCACCATAGGCTGCCAGCCAGCGGTAGAGAGTGGTTGGGCGTCGGACGGTGACCCCGTTTTCTGGCAGTTCATGTTCGACGATTCGCGTCAGATAACTGTCGAGTTGCTGGTCTCGGAGTCGGGGCGGGTAGTTGCGGATGCCGGGGAAGCCTGAGGAAAGAATTTCTTCTACGTAATCGTCAAGGCCGATCTGGGACACGCCTTGAATGTGCTGCGATCGTCCGGCTAGCGACTCCGCGAGTGAGACTGTCGGCGTGTCAATGCCCCGTTCAGCGATAGACAGCGGACGCATGCGCAGGCTAATAATCCTTCCGGCACCTGAATGAATCCTGGTTCCGGCTGGCACGTTCGCAGACCCGGCTAGGAGGAACTGGCCGCCCGACCTGTCATCATCGACTGCTTTTTTGACCCGGTCCCACACGGGGGGGTGGAGTTGCCATTCGTCGATGAGAACAGGCGGCTCAACCTTGGTCACGTAGTCCCAGTCGGCTTCTACAGAGGCGCGGCGTCGAGGGTCTGAGAGGTCAACAATGGTTCGCACGCGCTCAGCGGCCGTGGTGCTCTTCCCTACACCCTTGGCTCCCTCAACGGCAATGGCTGCCAGGTGAGGGAACACTTCATCCAAGGTGAAATCGACGACTCGTCTACTGTAGGGCACATCTCAAGATTAGCAGATTGGCGAGTTTCTGGTAGGAAAATTGACGACATCAAATCAGTAAAATTAGCGAGCATTTGACATGAAGATTGGCGAGATGTTGCTTCCTGCGGTCACGCCGATGGTTTAGACAAGAGCGCCCCATCATCGTCCACTGTGCGGATGACGCGGGCGGGGTTGCCGACGGCGATGGACCGGGGCGGGATGTCTCGGGTGACGACGGCTCCGGCGCCGATGACGGTATCGTCGCCGATGGTGACGCCGGGGCAGACGATGACGCCGCCGCCTAGCCACACGTTGTCGCCAATAACGATGGGTTGAGCCGATTCCCAGCGGTCGCGGCGTGGGCCGGGTTCGATGGGGTGGGTGGGCGTGAGCAGTTGGACGCCCGGGCCTATCTGGCAGTCGTCCCCGATGGTGATAGGGCCGACGTCGAGCGCGGTCAGGTTGTTGTTGATGAAGGTGCGTGCACCGATGCGGATGTTGCTCCCATAGTCCACGGACAGGGGTGGCTTGATGTAGCTGCCCTCCCCGAGAGCGCCGAGCAGGTCCGCCAGAATGGCCGTCGGGTCAGCGGGCGCGGGCGCGTCCGCCGTCACAGAACAACCGTCGTCGCTACTCCTGCTGTCGCCGCTGTTGCTGCCCACTGTTCCCGACAACGGTGCGGCGGGGTCGGCCACCGAGACCCGGTAATAGAGGTCGCACAACACCATGGCCCGGTGCCCCATCCGCGCCATTTCCGGGTCGTCCGCGATGTAAGGCTCCCCAGCCTGCATCCGCTCCAGCATTGACCGTCCATCGCGCACATATTCTGAAGCCATGCCCGCCATTATGTCAGGCACGTCAGCCGCTCTCACCGCTGCC
>JAITCK010000231.1 GCA_031283115.1 Cellulomonadaceae bacterium
GTGCCGTTGTCGCACGGGCATCAGCCAGCCACGTCGCCCTTGTCAAGGAACCATCTCCCCTGCACCGCACGACGACGGCCATGCGCAACGGGCTGCTCGACGCCACGGCAGACATGTCAGGGCAGGCGCGCGGCCTAGTCCCCGGCATCGCCGTAGGGGACGACTCTCGCCTACCCGTCCAACTCGACCAGCACTTCCGTAGCACAAGCCTCACCCACCTCACCGCAGTGTCCGGCGGACATTTCGCCATTGTGCTCACCATGCTCACGGCGGCGGCAGCAGCACTACATCTGCCACGCGGTCTACGCGCCACCCTCATCGCCGCTTGCGCGGGCGCCTTTGTGCTGCTGGTTCGGCCCGAGCCCTCCGTACTGCGGGCCGCCGCGATGTGCGCCGTCACCCTGCTGGCAATCATCCTAGGCCGCCGCGCCGCCTCCATCCCCGCCTTGGCCACCTGCACGATAGTGCTGCTGGCAGGCGACCCTTGGCTGGCCAGGTCTTACGGATTCGCCCTATCCTGCGCGGCCACAGCCGGGCTAGTCCTCCTCACACCAGCACTGACAGCCCGCCTCACCCCGTGGATAGGACGCACCGCCGCCTTTGCGATGGCCGTACCCTGGGCGGCACAACTGGCCTGCGGCCCCATCGTGATGATGTTCGCACCAGGAATCCCCACAACCTCTATACCCGCCAACCTGCTGGCCTCCCCAGCCGTCGCACCTGCCACCCTGCTCGGCCTGGCCTCCGCCCTGATATCGCCCTGGTGCGCCTGGGGTGCCCGGGCGCTGGCCTGGCTGGCAAGCGGGGCAACCTGGTGGATAGCCCAAGTAGCCACCAGGTGCGCTAACTTGCCGGGAGCCCGCCTGCCCTGGCCAGGTGGGATCGGCGGCGCCCTACTGCTGGCCGGATTCACGGCAGCAGGCCTGGCCGCCCTGTTACGCAAACCGCCAGCCGACGGGTGGGCGGCAGGCCACCCACTCAACCTGCCCGCCCACTATGCCCGCAGCAGCCGCCAACTGCGCGAAACCCATCGGGCCATCCGCGCCCGGCAACAAGCAGGCATGACCAGCAGACGCGACCGACGCATGGTGACGGCGCTCGCGGCCTGCCTAGGGGTGATCGTTCTTGCCATCGGTCTGTCACTCCACGGGGCGGTGCGCGGCTCGCGGGCCGCCTCCACCCCCGCCAACTGGCAGATTGTCATGTGCGATGTGGGGCAGGGCGACTCCCTGCTGGTGCGCAGCGGTTCTGCGTCCGCCGTTGTCGTTGACGTGGGGCCACATGAACCGGCAGAAAGCGGTGGACGGTCAGGAGATGCGGGCGCCTGCCTGACCCGACTGGGAGTCACCAAGGTTGACCTGCTGGTTCTCACCCACTTTCATGCCGATCACGTGGGCGGTCTGGCTGGTCTGCTTGTCGGGCGGGACGTTGAACGGGTGCTGGTTTCTGCCCTGCCTCAACCATCTGACGGCGCCCACAGCGTGTCCAGCCTGTTAGCCGCAGCGGGAATAGCGGTTGAGGTTCCGCAGACCGGACTCAGTGGGACAGTAGGCGGCGGCAGCGATGGATGGGCAGTGGACTGGACGGTAGTGCGGGCGGATGGCGCGCTTGCCCGTCCGGCAGTTCCACCAGCCCCGACGGCTTCGACGGACTCAGATCCAGACTCATCCCCACACCCAGGTGCAGGCGCAGCCTGCTGTTCAACCGACGGGCTGACTGGTGACCCCAACGATGCCAGCGTGGCCCTGTCCATCACCTCGACAGGGCCAGGTGGAAAGGTCAGCCTGCTGGCCTTGGGAGACCTGGAAGAAGACGGACAAAACGCCCTGCTGCAAGCCCTACGGCAGGCCAGGTCGCCCCTGCTAGACGGGGTGGACGTGGTGAAGATAGCCCATCACGGGTCGGCCTCGCAGTCCAGTGGCCTAGCGCAAGCCCTGCATCCGCGCCTGGCCCTCATCGGGGTGGGTGCCCGCAACACGTATGGGCACCCCACCCAGGAAGCCCTCACCCTGTATGAAGAACACGGGGCCACCATCCTGCGCACCGACCTGTGCGGTACGGGGGCTGTAGTGGTGGGCGGCGGGCGACTCTCCTACGCCTGTATGGCGCGGTGAAGCAGGTGGGGCGTGGCAGAGTTACGCCATGCCTTCTGCCAGCCGATCGACAGCAAAAACTGCTGTCTCAAAAACTGCGGTCAAAACCCGCGCCTGGTTTGAACCCACCCTCGCCCCCGTCGTGCTAGTGCGCGGCCCCGAACAGGTGCTCCGCGACCGGGCTGTAGCCGGGATTATCAGCCTGGCCCGGCAAAACGACCCCCAGGTTGAACGGGTCACCCTTGACGCAACCGCCTATGCGGCAGGCCAACTGCGGGTAGCCGTCAGCCCGTCACTGTTCGATGAGGCGAAAGTTGTGGTGGTTACCGGCGCCGAAGCCTGCACCGACGACCTCATCACCGACGTGCTCGACCTGGTGGCCAACCCTGACCCAGACACGGCAGTCGTTGTCGTTCATGGTGGGGGGGTGCGCGGCAAAAAGATGCTTGACGGCATCGCAGCCTCCGGCGCCCCCGTCATCCAATGCGACGAACTTAAAAAGGACGCTGACAAGGCCGAGTTCATCATTGGAGACTTCCGCACGGCTGGGCGTAAGGCGGCCCCAGAAGCAGTACGCGCCCTAGTGGAAGCCCTGGGCAGCGACCTGTCAGAACTGGCTGCGGCAGCCAGCCAACTGGTTGCCGATACCACCGGGCTCATCAGCAAAGACATGGTGGACCGCTACTACGGTGGCCGGGTAGAAGCAGGCGGTTTCGCCGTGGCCGATGCGGCCCTGGCCGGGGACGCCGGAAAAGCGGTGGCCTTGCTCCGGCACGCCCTGGCCACCGGCACCGATGCCGTGCCCATTGTGGCCGCCTGCGCCATGAAGTTGCGGCAGCTGGCCAAGGTGGCTGCCGTGCGGGCGGGAGTAGCCAGCGCCCGCGACGTGGGACTGCAAGACTGGCAGGTGCGTAACGTCCAACGTGACCTGGCCCGATGGACGCCAGATGGACTGGCCCAAGCCATTGAGGCGGTGGCCCAAGCCGACGCCGACGTCAAAGGCGGTGGCCGTGACCCTGTCTACGCCGTCGAAAAAGCGGTGCTGACCATCGCCCAACAGGCCAGCCGCTGAAGTTGCTGAAGTGTCTGAAGTCGCTGACGCCGCCCTGGTTTCGCAGTCCAAGTTTCGCAGTCCAACCGGGCGCGGGTATAACGAAAGCCGCTCCCGAGACACGGAAAGCGGCTTTCGTTGGAGATGTTTGCTAGATCGCAGCGATCACGGCGTCAACACTCATCACGGCGTCAACACTCACAGGGCGTTGACAATCTTGGCCAGGCCCGACTTGCGGTTGGCTGCCTGGTTCTTGTGGATGACGCCCTTGGAGACGGCCTTGTCCAGTTTGCGGGAGGCGGCGGCCAGGGTGCTGGTCGCGGCTTCCTTGTCGCCAGCCTTGACTGCGTCGCGCACCTTGCGGACGTAGGTCTTGAGCTCGGACTTGACGGCCTTGTTGCGCTGACGAGCCTTTTCGTTCGTCTTGATGCGCTTGATCTGAGACTTGATGTTTGCCACGGTGAATGGTCTTCTTTCGGGTGTTTCACCGCCGTCGTCATGCCATGCTGGTCACGCAGGCAGTCGGCGGCGAAGCGGATAGGTCGTAGAGGACGTGCCCTGATTTCGGGACTGCGGGGTGGGGAACCCTTTTGGAGAGAAATCTGGGCGGTGTCCGCCGACCTGGACGGACACACAGCCGACAATCTTAGCAAAGGTTCGCGGGAGTAAAAACCGCAATCCCGCCCGCACCAACGTGATGTCGGCAACGTTGGCATGATGGGCGTGCCTCGCAGCACGATGGACTCGCCTCTCACCAAGCATGTCACAAAGCTGGCGATGGATGAGTGTGAGAGACGCGACCAAATCTGCGGCGACGTGTGGCGACTTATCGGGGGGAAACAGGCGCATTTTCGGGCCAGGCTGTCGCCTGCGGCGCCTAAAGTTTCACCCCATGCCCTCCACGCCCGACATGTTTGATTCTTACCCGCTGGGTTCCGCGTATGACGAAATGCTTGCGCGCTCTGACGGGGGAATCGCCGACGGGAGCAACGGCAGCGACGGGCGTAACAGCGACGCCGGGAACGATGGGGGCGACAGCACCACTTCCGATATAGCCCGCGGCCAGGTTCGCAAAAGTTACGCACCCGTCCACAAGGCCCTGACGGCCCTCACCCCGGCTGGCCTGCGGGCCCGCGCCGATGCCCTGGCCCGGTCTTACGTTGACCAGGGCGTCACCTTCGACTTCGCTGGTGAAGAACGCCCCTTCCCGCTCGACGTAGTTCCCCGCGTCATTGAGGCCAAAGAATGGGATCACATTTCGCGCGGCGTCAGCCAGCGAGTCAAAGCCATTGAAGCCTTCCTAGCTGACGTGTACGGCCCGCAAAACGTGGTGGCTGATGGTGTGGTGCCCAGATCCCTCATCTACTCCAGCGCCGAATTCAAGATGGCTGCCGCAGGCATCACCCCGCCCAACGGGGTGCGCTGCCACGTGTCCGGCATCGACATTGTCCGCGACGACCAGGGCACCTACCGGGTGTTGGAAGACAACGTGCGGGTGCCATCGGGCGTTAGTTACGTAGTGTCCAACCGGCAGGCCATGGTGCGAGCCTTCCCTGAACTTTTCAAATCCATGCGGGTGCGCCCTGTGCGCGACTACCCGCAGCACCTTTTGTCGGCCCTGCTGGCTGCCGCCCCCGACGGGGTGCCCGACCCTACTGTTGTGGTGCTCACCCCTGGCGTGTTCAACTCTGCCTACTACGAGCACGCTCTGCTGGCCCGCCTCATGGGTGTGGAACTGGTGGAAGGCCGGGACCTTTTCTGCCGGGAGGGGCGCGTCTACATGCGCACCACTCAGGGTGCCCGCCGCGTGGATGTCATCTACCGTCGCGTGGACGATGACTTCCTTGACCCGGTCCAGTTCCGTGGCGATTCCGTGCTGGGTGTGCCCGGCCTGGTGGGTTGCGCCCGCCGCGGCACCGTGTCCCTGGCCAACGGTATCGGCAACGGCGTGGCCGACGACAAACTGGTCTACACCTATATGCCCGACCTCATCCGCTACTACCTGGGTGAAGATCCCATCGTCAAAAACGTGGACACCTGGCGCCTGCAAGAACCGCAAGCCCTTGAAGAAGTCCTTGACCGCCTCGATGAGCTGGTGGTCAAGCCTGTGGACGGGTCAGGCGGTAAAGGCATCCTCATCGGCCCGGCAGCCACCCGCGACGAAATCAACCACATGCGCGGCATCCTGCGGGCCGACCCGCGTGGCTGGATCGCCCAACCGGTAGTCCAACTGTCCACGTCCCCCACCTTCATTGACGGCAAACTGCGGCCTCGTCACGTTGACCTGCGCCCCTTCGCCGTGCACGACGGCGACGACGTGTGGGTGCTGCCCGGCGGCCTCACCCGAGTGGCCTTGCCTGAAGGGCAACTCATCGTCAACTCGTCACAGGGCGGCGGATCCAAAGACACCTGGGTGCTTGAAGGGCGTAAACGTAAGTTTGGTGAAGGGGAAGACGGCCCGGCCATCCCGGCAGGCACCGCCCGCGACCCCCTGTGGGCGTCCGTGGCAGGCGTCCCCCTGTCCATCCACCCCTCTGACGTGGGCGGCGGCCAGCAACAGCAGCAGCAACAGCAAGGCGCAACCCACCACCCCATGCAGCAACAGCAGCAACAACAGCAGCAAGCGTCCGCTTGGCCCCGCAGTGTCACAGCTGCGGCCCCAAAACCCATCGGGACAACCCCCACCACACCGGCGAAGGAGGCCACGACGTGCTGAGTCGCATCGCCGAATCCCTGTTTTGGATAGGCCGCTACGTAGAGCGGGCTGATGACACCGCCCGCATCCTCGACATTCACCTGCAACGCCTCAGCGAAGACCCCTTCGCTCAAGAGGAACTGGCCTGCCGGGCCCTGCTGGCCATCATGAACAACCCCGTCCCCTTCACCGCCGACGATGACGAATCGGCTGTGACAGTGGACCGTGAACTCGTCATGCGTACCCTGGCCCGCGACCGCAACAACGCCTCATCCATTGTGGGCGCCCTGGTTGCGGCCCGCGAGAACGCCCGCCGGGCCCGCGAAATCGTGTCCACGGAACTGTGGGAAGCCCTCAACGTCACCCGCAACGAGGTAGGTCACCAGGCTGCCATTTTGCTGCCCCACCACTTCTTCGCCTGGGTGCGGATGCGGGCTGCCGTGGTGGCTGGCATTATGACCTCAGCCATCAGCCGGGACGCCACCTGGCATTTCATGATTTTAGGCCGGGCTATTGAACGGGCCGACATGACGGCCCGCCTGGTGACCACCCAAGCCCGCCTGGGCGAAGCGGGGCCCGGCTGGATCACCCTGCTGCGGTCTTGCGGCGCCCACGAAGCCTACCTGCGGGCCCACCGTGGCCGTACCGATGACGAATCGGCGGCCGGATTCCTGCTGCGTGACCGTCTCTTCCCCCGATCCATCGTCGCCGCCCTGACTGCCGCAGACAACGCCCTGCAAGCCCTGGAACCTGGCGCTACTGTGCGCGGTGAAGGCGATGAGGCCCGGCGGGCCTTGGGTATTGTGCGTACCGAACTCGAATACGGAAGCCTCGATGACCTGCTGGACAACCTGCCTGACGTGATGATGCGTGTTCAACGAGCCTGTGCTCAAGCCGCCGACGCCGTGCGTGAACGCTACTTCCCGGCCATGTCCCGCATCTCTTGGACCAAGGAGGCCATGTGATGGTTGACCAGCAGAAACAACAGCAGAAGCCTGGCCTGCTGAAAATCGTGCACAGCACCCAACTCACGTACAGCCACGTCATCAACGCCAGTTACAACGAAGCCCGGATGAAGCCCGTCAGCGATGACCGTCAAAAACTGCGGAATTTCCGCCTGACCATCAAACCCTGCACCTCCCGCGACGACTACACCGACTTTTGGGGGACTGCCACCACAGCCTTCGAATCCCTGGGCGAACACGAAAGCCTGACGGTGACAGCCGAATCGACCACGGCCATCCAGCCCACTGTGCCCCCGCAAACGCAGGTTGGCTGGGATGAACTGCGCAGCGACCGCGTCACCGACGACTACGTTGCCTACCTTCCCACAACATCCGTCACCCGCATCCCCCACGATGTTGAGGTGCTGGCCCGCGCCGCTGCGCAAGACCTTGACCCGCTGGCCGCCGCCGAAGCCATTTGTCAGGCCGTGCGCGACAAACTCGAATACGTGCCCGGCGCCACCACCGTGCAAACCACGGCCACTGAAGCCTGGAATGCCCGACGTGGCGTCTGTCAAGACATGGCCCACCTGGCTATCGGCGCCCTACGCAGTGTGGGTATTCCAGCCCGCTACGTGTCCGGCTACCTCCACCCTGTCGCCGACGCCCCCATCGGACAAACAGAAACCGGCGAATCGCATGCCTGGTGCGAGTTCTGGACCGGCGAATGGACGGGCTACGACCCCACCAACCGCCGCTTCATCGGCAGCGACCACGTGATTGTTGCCCGTGGCCGCGAATACTCTGACGTGCCTCCACTCAAAGGCGTTTACGCCGGTAACGCCACCAGCGACCTGGCCGTCACCGTCAAAGTCACCCGCCTGGCCTAGACACACAGGTGGCTGAGCAGCGCACTGCTCGACCACCTGTGTTGCTGTGGGACAATAGGGCCAGACTTTTCCCCTACACCTTGTGAACCGATAGAAGGCTTCCGCACGTGCCCATTCCCGCACAGGCTTTGCGCGCCAGCATTGAACCCAATGCGACCGCGCCCCACCTCATCCGCAACTTTTGCATCATCGCCCACATCGACCACGGCAAATCCACCCTGGCCGACCGCATGTTGCAGTTGACTGGCGTAGTGGAGCCGCGGGCCATGCGCGCCCAATACCTGGACCGCATGGACATTGAGCGCGAACGTGGCATCACCATCAAATCCCAGGCCGTGCGGATGCCCTGGCAGCCCACCCCCGGCTCCCTGGACGATGACGCCGCCGAACAGCGGGCCTACGCCCTCAACATGATTGACACCCCCGGCCACGTCGACTTCACCTATGAGGTCTCCCGGTCTCTGGCCGCCTGCGAGGGTGCCGTGCTCCTGGTTGACGCTGCCCAAGGTATTGAAGCGCAAACCTTGGCCAACCTCTACCTGGCCATGGAAAACGACCTGGAAATCATCCCCGTTCTCAACAAGATCGACTTGCCTGCCGCCCAGCCGGAAAAGTATGCCGAAGAAATCGGCAATCTGGTGGGCGTTGACCCGGCGGAAGTTATGCGTGTTTCCGGCAAAACCGGTGAAGGCGTGGACGCCCTACTGGACCGGATTGTTGACCGTATTCCCGCCCCCACTGGCGACGCCTCCGCGTCAGCCCGAGCCATGATTTTTGACTCCGTCTACGACATTTACCGGGGTGTGGTCACCTACGTGCGCGTGGTGGACGGCAGCCTCAACCCGCGCGAACGCATCGCCATGATGTCCACGCGGGCTGAACATGAACTTCTGGAGATCGGCGTCATCTCGCCCGAACCCATCCCCACTAAGGGCATTGGCGTGGGCGAGGTGGGCTACCTCATCACCGGCGTCAAAGACGTGCGTCAATCCAAGGTAGGCGACACGGTTACGGGCGCTGCCAAACCGGCCAGCCAAGCCTTGGGCGGCTACGAAGATCCCAAACCTATGGTCTTTTCTGGCCTCTACCCCATTGACGGCAGCGACTACCCGGCCCTGCGGGAAGCCTTAGACAAACTCAAACTCAACGATGCCGCCCTCAACTATGAGCCGGAAACCTCGGTGGCTCTCGGGTTTGGTTTCCGGGTGGGATTCCTGGGCCTGCTCCACCTAGAGATTGTCCGCGAACGCCTGGAACGCGAGTTCGACCTGGACCTCATCTCCACGGCCCCCAACGTGGTCTACGAGGTTGACCTGGAAGACCGCTCTACCGTCACGGTGACCAACCCCAGCGAGTTCCCGGGCGGGAAAATTCGTGAAGTCCGTGAGCCGGTAGTCCGGGCCACCATCCTCACCCCCAGCGAGTTTGTGGGCACCGTCATGGGCTTGTGCACAGACCGGCGCGGCACCATGCTGGGCATGGACTACCTGTCAGAAGACCGGGTAGAACTGCGCTACACCCTGCCCCTAGCGGAGATTGTCTTCGACTTTTTTGACCAGTTGAAGTCCCGCACTCGCGGCTACGCCTCTCTCGACTATGAAACCTCCGGCGAACAGGTAGCCGACCTGGTCAAAGTCGATGTGCTGCTACAAGGGGACAAGGTGGACGCCTTCAGCGCCATCGTCCACAAGGACAAGGCCTACGACTATGGCGTGCAGATGACCGCCAAGCTCAAAGAACTCATCCCCAGGCAGCAGTTTGAAGTACCCATCCAGGCGGCAGTGGGCGCCCGCGTTATCGCCCGTGAAACGGTGCGGGCCATCCGCAAGGACGTGCTCGCCAAATGCTATGGCGGCGACATTTCCCGCAAACGCAAACTGCTAGAAAAGCAGAAGGAAGGCAAGAAGCGCATGAAGACCATCGGGTCTGTCGAAGTGCCCAAAGATGCCTTCATTTCCGCGCTGTCCACCGACTCGTCCAAAGACAAGAAGAAGTAACCGCAGGCAGCCGTCAGGCATGATGGGCGCATGGTGACTGACCCGACCACAACGGCGTACATGACGGCCATCGGCAACGCCATTGTGCTGCTTCCGCTGGGCTTGATTGCCCTCAACTTTTACGCCCTAGCCCTGGTAGTGGCCCGTGGCCCGGTGTTCCACACCCGCATTTACAAACCCATGATCCTCAACATTGGTTTGTCGCTGACCCCGGCCTTGGTGGCGGCCTTGACTCTGATCACGATGGTCATTGTTGGCGGGGCAACAGGTGGAGGTTGGCCGGTGGTGGCCACTATCGTGGTTGGTGGAATCATCTGGCTGCTGCTGCTGCCCAACGCCGCCTACCTGGTGACGGAACTCAACTTTTCCCACCGCCGCGACGGCGAAAACGTGCCCCTGTGGTATGACATCATGCTGGTGTTGACCCTGGCCATGTCCGGGGTGCTCAACACGCTGGCCAACGTCGCTATAGCGCAACTCATTTACACGGCCTTCACCACACCGTCCATGGACGACTATTCGACCGCCGTTGGCCCCTGGATTTTTACCGTCGTTGTGATGGTTGCCGTGGCTTTCGGCATCTATTTGGGCCGGTACATCCGCTTCAACTCCTGGGATTTAGCCCATCTGGTAGGTTTCGTCCGCAAACTGGTGGGGCATTTCCGCCTGGCTGCTAACGCCCGCGCTGCAGCCGGTTTTGTGCTCACCCACACCCTCTTCCTGGCCTTGCTCTACGCCATTGTGGTGGCCCCCTGGCTGCTGGTGTTCATCGCATGACTGGGGCCGTGGAATCGCGGGAAGAACGCCTGCTCGATTTAGTGATTGCTCTCAACGCCAGCCGCCGCCCCATGACGCGGGCGCACATCCGCCGCACCGTCGCCGGATACGGTGACGCCCCCAGCGATGAGGCCTTCGCCAAACTTTTTGAACGCGACAAGCAGGTATTACGAGACCTGGGGGTGCCGCTGGTCACCGTAGGCACTGGAGGCTACGGAGACGACATCGGCTACCGCATTGACGCCGACGCCTATGCTCTGCCACCCATCAGGCTCTCCCCAGGGGAGATGGGAGTCCTGTCAGTGGCGGCCCGCCTGTGGAGTGACACCGTGCTAGGCGGAGACACGGCCCGGGCCGTGACCAAACTGCGGTCAGCCACCCGGGTCAACAGTTTCGACGACATGCTGGCCGGGCTCAGCCCCCGCATCTCTGCCGCAGGCCCCACCTACCAGCCCCTGCTTGACGCCATCACGCAGCGTCGGCGAGTGTCTTTCAACTACCGTGCCGCCAGTACCGGTGAGGTTGCCCGACGGCGCATCGAACCCTGGCGCATCGTCGCCCGCCGCGGCGGCTGGTACGCCATCGGCTACGACTGCGACCGAGGTCAACCTCGGGCCTTCCGGCTGTCCCGCATCGACGGCGAGGTTGACCTGGATGCGGCCCGCAACAGCTACCAACCACCCAGCCACGTTGACGTTGATGCCGCCCTAGCCCTCGATGGGGGGCAAGAAGGTCAGGCCCAGCTTGCCATCATGCCCGAAAGGGCCAGCGCTGTGCGTGCCAGGGCCGTTGACACTGATGCTGCTGGTGACGGTGTTGCTGGCAGCGGCGATGCTGTTGAGGGTGGCGACACTGGCGGTAACGGTGTCGCCGATGGACGAGATGTCGTCATCGTCCCTTTCACGTCACTGACCGTCTTTGCTGACGAACTGGCTGCCTACGGGCCAGCCGTCATCGTCATGTCGCCCGACGACCTGCGTCAAGCCGTCATCGACCGGCTGACTGCCGCTGCCGCCCTGGAGGTGACCCGTGGCTGAACTGTCAGAAGACCGGCTGATCCGCCTCATCAGCCTGGTCGCCTACCTGGATGCTGCCGGGCCATCCACCCTGGACACCCTGGCCCACCGATTCGACGTCACCCCCGGACAGATCCGCGCCGACATCGACCTGCTCTGGTGCACCGGCCTGCCGGGATACGGGTTCGACGACCTCATCGACTTCGACGCCTGGGCTATCGACGCCGGACTGGTCAAACTCACCGACGCTCAAGGCTTGACCCGGCCCCTGCGCCTAGGCACTCGAGAAGCCGTCGCCCTGCTGGCAGCCTTGCGGGCGCTCGCGGCCAGCCCCGCCGTTGCCGCCGACCCTGACCGGGCCGAGGTGACGCGCAGCGCACTCAAAGCGCTGGCCCATGCCATCGACCAGGCTGCTGGGGATGCCGCCCAGGCCCTCGACGTGGCCCTCGCCAATGACGGAAACGCCCAGGTGTTGACCGCCCTGACAGCGGCCGTAGCGGGCCGTCAACGCCTGCAACTGCGCTACGTCAACGCTGCCGACCAGGTTTCCGAACGCAACGTCGACCCGGCCCGGATTGTCACCCACGACGGAGCCACCTACCTGGCCGCCTGGTGCTACCGGGCAGCCGAACCACGATTCTTCCGCCTCGACCGCATCCTTGACGCCCAGGTCACCGCCACGCCTGCCGACCGCAACCGGGTGGCTGAAGCAGAAAATCTCGATACAGTGGAGGCGTTGGCAGGGCTGCAGAACAGCAGCGCGGGCAATGACGACACAGGCAGCGCCAGCCCTGACAGCACCAGCCCAGGCAGTGGCGACGGGCTGCCGGTGGTGACCATCACCTTTGCCGGGACGGCCCGATGGATTGCCGAAACCGTGCCCGCCGTCGCCGTGCACGACCGCCCCGATGGGGCCTTCGCTCTCACCCTGCGCGTTGTCGAGGCGGCCTGGCTGCGCAGTCTCCTGCTCGCGCAAGCCCCCCACATCATCGCCGTCGAGCCTCCTGACGCCGCCCGCCCAGCCAGCGATGCCGCACAAGAGGCGCTGGCCCTCTACGGGATAGAGTGACCACATGTTTTGGGTGATCTGGCCGGTACTCGTCATCGGCACCCTCGTGGGGGCGGTTTTTCTGATCCGCCACCTTTACCGGGCCGGGGTGCGCCTAGAAGCCGCCGCTGTAGGCAGCGCCGACCAGTTGGGGGCCGCCATGACAGCCATGAGCGATGCCGTCGCCCAAGCAGAAGAGGCTGGGCCGCGCACCCGTGCCGTCATCTTCGATGACCTCCACACCCTCGAACTAGCGGCAGGCCGCCAGCGAGTCGCCAAGCGGGCCCGCCAAACCCAGCGCCGACAAGGCCAATGGGAGCACGCACGCAAGAACTGGACAGCCGATGCGTGGCTTACCTCGCGGCGCAAGGCCACAAACGGGTAGCGTTACCTGCCGTGACAGGTTCTTCCGTGCGATCCGGTGCCCAGCCGCGAAAAATCGGTGTGGTGGTCAACCCGACGGCCGGTAAGGGCCGTGCCGCCAAAGTGGGCAAAAACGTTGAAAAACTCTTCGAATCGCAAGGCTACGACGTCTGGGATCTGTCCGGCCACAACGCCGACCTCGCCCTCGAACATGCGCAACGGGCCGTCGCCTCCGGCTTGGACGCCCTGGTTGTTGTCGGCGGCGACGGCATGGTGTCCCTGGGTTTGCAGGCCGTCGGCGACACCAGCGTCCCCTTCGGTATCGTGGCGGTAGGAACCGGAAACGACTT
>JAITCK010000016.1 GCA_031283115.1 Cellulomonadaceae bacterium
CGGCGATGGGGCCGGGGAGGGCGGAGACGTCCATCTCCATTCCGGCCAGACTGACGGTGCGAATATCGGCTGTCACGGTGCGCGGGGCGTCGATGGCGGGCACGAACACCACCTCGACGGGCACTGCCGCGCCCAGCACCACAAACTCTGTTGAGGCGCGCACAGCCCCCGGCTCTTCTGCCACCGCCACGTCAACCTCCCGGTCGAGTTGCTGGGACAAGAGTTGCCCCACCGTGGCGTAAGAGACAACAGTGTCTGCTTCAACCTGCTGGGCCTGCCAGGGCGGGTGGGGGGTGAGCCCGTGCAGGTCGATGGTCAGGTTGTGGAACTCGTAACTGCCGAAGGCTCCCGAATCGAGCGACAGAGTGACGTGGTTGAGGTCGCGGCGGAGCAACTGTGTGACAAAGGGGAAGCCGTGAATGTCCACGCGGGCACCCTGCACGTCCGACCCGCCCAAGGTGACCGCCGACTCCACGCTATTACCCACAAACCAGGCTGCCGCCCTGTCCGTCCCCACAAAGAGCAGCCCCAGCAAAACAAGCAGGCCAACAACCACGCGCACGATGGGAGTCCGGCGGCGCTGTGTGGTGGCGTGTTGGTATGCCGACATTAGCGGCGGCGCTTTTCGCGGACTCGAACGGAGATTTCGATGGGGGTGCCTTCGAAGCCGAAAGTTTCGCGCAGGCGGCGTTCGATGAAGCGGCGGTAGCCTGCCTCCAAGAATCCGCTGGCGAAGAGGACAAACCGGGGCGGGCGGTTGGATGCCTGGGTGGCGAAGAGGATGCGGGGCTGTTTGCCGCCGCGCACCGGGTGGGGGTGTTCGGCCACCAGTTCACCCAGGAAGGAGTTGAGGCGGCCTGTGGGGATACGGGTGTCCCAGGAGTCCAAGGCGGTTTCGATGGCGCGGGTCAGCCGGTCTGTGTGCCAGCCCGTTTTTGCGGACACGTTGACGCGGGGTGCCCAGGTCAGTTGGACCAGGTCTTTTTCGATTTCGCGTTCCAGGTAGGGGCGGCGGTCGTCATCCATCAAATCCCACTTGTTGTAGGCGATGACTAGGGCCCGCCCGGCCTCGACCACCTGGGATAGTACCCGGGTGTCCTGTTCGGTCAAGGACACGGAGGCGTCAATGAGGACGACGGCGATTTCGGCTTTTTCGATGGCGGCCTGGGTGCGCAGGGAAGCGTAAAAGTCGGCGCCCTTGGTCAGGTGGACTCGGCGGCGGATGCCTGCGGTATCAACAAACCAGTAGGGGGTGCCTTTGATGACCACCAGTTCGTCGACAGGGTCTCGAGTTGTCCCCGCCAGCTCATCAACGACAACCCGGTTTTCACCGGCAATCTTGTTGAGCAGGGAAGACTTGCCGACGTTGGGGCGGCCCACCAGGGCGACCCGGCGCGGCCCTTCGGGACGCAACTCGCCGTGTTCTGATTCGCGCGGCAGCACCTTCATGGCGGCGTCGAGCAGGTCGCCAACCCCCCGCCCGTGCAAGGCTGAAACGGGGTAGGGCTCCCCCAAGCCCAGGCTCCACAAGCCAGCGGCGTCAGCCTCACCGGCTGGCCCGTCCACCTTGTTGGCGGCCAAGACAACAGGTTTACCGGACCGGCGCAGCATTTCGACGACGCGCTCATCGGTGGCCGTAGCCCCAACGGTCGCGTCAACAACAAAGATGACGGCGTCGGACAGTTCGATGGCGATCTCGGCCTGGGTGGCGACCTTGGCTTCGATGCCAGCGATGTCCACTTCCCAGCCGCCCGTGTCCACCAAGTGGAAGTCGCGGCCCGCCCATTCGGCAGGGTAGGTGACGCGGTCGCGGGTGACGCCCGGCTTGTCTTCGGTGACGGCTTCACGGCGGCCCAGCACCCGGTTGACCAGGGTTGACTTGCCCACGTTGGGGCGGCCGATAATGGCGAGGACGGGTTTGGGGCCGTCGGCAGCCTCGGAATCGTTGTCATTCCAGTCGCCGTCGAGCAGGGCCAGGTCGGTGTCGTCTAACTCGAAGTCGTCCAGCCCGGCCCGCAGGGCGCGCTCTCGGAAGGAATCATCTTCACCCCAGCCCTCCGCTTCGCGGGCGGTCAGAGACCCCGAAGAATGAGTTTCTTGTCCGATGACGGCCAGCATAGCCTCAACAGTTTCTTCGAAGTCCAGGTCGGAGGAGTCGACGGTAACCACGCCATCGGCGGCCTTCTGGAACTCGACAACGGTCGAGTCGTCGCGGTCGCGGCGCAACACCTGGTCTTTGGTCGCTTCGACGGCTGCCGCGTCGGCGGTGCCGTGCACGTCTAACGAGCGGCGACGCAGGCGGGCTTCTTCGGAGGCGGTGAGCAGGATGCGGGCGTCAGCGTCGGGGGCGACCACGGTGGTGATGTCTCGGCCTTCAGCGACGATGCCCGGCCCTCCGTCATCGGCGGCGTCGATAATGGCGCGTTGACGGCGGCCCAACTCGGCGCGACATTCCAGGTTGGTAGCGATTTTGGAGACTTCCGTGGACACTTCGGTGGTGCGAATGTCTGCCGACACGTCCACGCCGTCCAGCAGGAAGGTCGGATTGTCAGGGTTGAGGCCAATGTCGAGCGGCATTCCGCGCACAGCTTCGGCCACGTCTACCTGGTCGGTGAGGTCGCCGACGGCTTTTTGCGCCCACAGGGTTGCCGCACGGTACATGGCGCCCGTGTCCAGGTAGGCCAAGCCCAGGCGGCGGGCCACCTCTTTGGACACGCTGGATTTACCGGATCCACTAGGCCCGTCAATAGCAACAACAACCACGAGATATTCTCCTTAGAACAAGGGCTTCGATAGGGGGGGCGCCTGCCCTTGGCCTCAGCGTAAACCCAACCACTGACATTACCTGCCAATGCAGGTCAGCGCGGAATCTCACGCACGGGCGGGCGGCTACAGGTCAACGGCTTTTGCCAGCAGGCCAACCTCAGTTTTGTTGAGGACGCGCGTTTTACCGGGTTTGAGTTCGCCCAGCACGATAGGTCCGACGCGGGTGCGCACTAGGCGGACGACGGGACGGTCTACGGCATCGAACATGCGGCGGACAATACGGTTGCGCCCCTCGTGGAGGATGATTTCTACCATCGTCATCCCGTCAATGGCTTGGATGATGCGGATCTTGTCGGCGCTGGCAAACCCGTCATCCAAGTCGACGCCGTCGGTGAGTTGTTTGAGGATGCGCGGGAACACTTCACCGCCCGTGACGGTAGCCACGTAGGTTTTGGGGACTTCGTATTTGGGGTGGGCGAGCCGGTTGGCTAGTTCGCCGTCGTTGGTGAGCAGCAGCAGGCCTTCGGAGTCGAAGTCGAGGCGGCCCACATGGAAAAGGTGTTCGTCACGGTTGCGGATGAACTCGGCGATGGTGGGGCGTCCTTCCGGGTCTTGAAGCGCGGAAATGACTCCGGCAGGCTTGTTGAGGGCCATCGTGATTTTGTTGTTGTCGGTTTGAACGCGCAGGCCATCGACGTGAATGGCCTGGCGCGACGGGTCAACCCGGATGCCAAGTTCGGTGACAATCTGCCCGTCCACTTCGACATGGCCGCGCGCGATAAGTTCCTCGCATTTGCGCCGAGACCCGTAGCCTGCCTGCGCGAGAATCTTTTGCAGCCGGACACCATCAGACACATGTACGTCAGTAGTCACGGGCTGATTCTGTCAGGTTTACGCCCGTTCAGCAGCAACGCGCCCAGAGGAGGCGGCGATGTGTGCCGTGACAGGCAGGGCGAAGTGGAAACTTGTGACGCGGTAGCCGTGGCGGTGGTAGAGGGCGTGGGCGTCGTGCCGGGCGGGTGTGGAGCCGGAGTCAAGGTGGACAGCGTCGACTCCCAGGCGGGCCGCCTCGTCGGCAACCCAGGTGAGCAGGGCCGTCGCGTGGCCTCTCCCCCGTGCTGACGGGAGGGTGGACAGGTCGTCAATGTAGAGAAAACGGCCCCAAGCCAGGTTGCTGGCGAGACGGAAACCGACGACAGCGGCGGCAGTGTCCAGGGCGTCGTCGAAGGAGGCGACCAGTCGGTAGCCGTCCCGCATCTGTGCTTCGACACACTGAATGTAGTCGTCTGCGTCAGCCAGCCCCGTCCGCAACGCCACCATCGCCTCAAAACTTGCCGCAGCGTCGGTGGCAGTCAACTCTCGAATCATGAAATAAATCCTTGTGGAGGTAGGTGACGCAAGCGAATTTCAACAAAGGGGATGACGCTGAACATGGCGGCTATCGTGCCAAAGGCGGCAATGAGTGAAAGAGTTTCCCAGGTGCTTTCGTCACGATTACCGGTAGCAAAGAGGTAACCGAAAGCAGCGAGGGCGACAACAGTGAAGACCACGCCAACCACCAAAAGATACCGGCCTGCGAGGCGTTGGGCCTCCTGCCAGTTGCGCGTGCTCTTCAATGACCGTGGCGTCCGATACCCCATCATCAGGTTCGGTGTCCCGCGCGACAACCGCGTAAACAGCGGAGAGACCGCGCAAAGTATCACGGGAGTCAACATCCCAAAAAAGAAAGACCAACCCAAACTCATGCCCAGATTTTACTGTGCTGCCCCATGTCACAGGCCTTGCGTGGTGATATGTGTCGGGGGGGGGTGTCAAGAGAAGGATGTGCCGGGCTATCTCGGGGTGTGATTGCTAGGCGTCGGGGAAGTTGGGGACGTCTTCGGCGCCGGGCAGGTGGGGGGCCAGCGGGGGCAGAGCATCCAGGGTGGTCAAGCCCAGGCGGTCAAGGAACTCGGGGGTAGTGCCAAAAAGGGTTGCGCCCGACGCCGGGTCAGTGCCGACCTCGGCGATGAGATTGCGGGCCAGCAGGGTTCGCACCACGCCGTCCACGTTGACGCCGCGCACCGCCGAAACAGCCCCGCGCGAGACGGGCTGTCGGTAGGCGATGACGGCCAGGGTTTCCAGGGCGGCCTGCGATAACCGCGCGCTGGCCCCATCAAGGACAAACCGGGCGATCACGTCGTCAAACTCTGGTGCAGAGTAGAGCCGCCAGCCTTGCGCCCCCTGACGCAACTCAAACCCCCGCCCCACGTCAACATAACCGGCAGCCAGGGAGGTCAAAGCGTCGGTAACCTCGACAGCAGGGCGTTCGACGACGGCAGCCAGCCGCTCTGTCGGCACCGGCGCGTCAGCCACAATAAGTAAGGCCTCCAACGTGGCAGCAAGTTTATTAGTCATGAGGATTCCTGTAGTCATTTCGCCCTCCCCGTCCAGCGGATTGTCAGGGCGCCCAAGGGGGTGTCTTGGGCGAAGTCGATGGAGCCTTGGCGGAAAAGGTCGAGGAGGGCCAGGAAGCGGGCAACGGCGACCAGGCGGGTTTCGTTGGCAACCAGGTCAGTGAAAGTCACAGCGCCATCGCGGCGCAAAACCGCCTCAATGAAGCTCGCTTGTTCCGCGACGGACACGGCAGGGGCATGTAAGTGGTCGACGGGAACCTGGGGTGGTGGGCTGGCCTGGAAGGCGACAGCCGCGAGCAAGGCCAGCTCTTCTGCGGTGATGGTCCATTCGAGCGGCGGCAGCAGGGCAGCGAACTGCGGTTCCAGAACTCCAGCGTGTGGTCGACGGCGGGCTTCTACGGCCAGGCGGTCAGTGAAAATGGCGGCAATGTCTTTGAAGGCCCGGTATTGGAGGAGTTTGGCGAAAAGAAGGTCGCGGGCTTCCAGCAGTTCCAGGTCTTCTATCTCGCTCTCATCGAAGCCGGGCAGAAGCCGGGCGGCTTTGAGGTCAAGCAGGGTAGCGGCAACAACAAGAAACTCGCTGACCACACCCAAGTCGGCGGCCTCTAACGCCCCGACATACGTCAAAAACTCGTCGGTAACCTCGGCTAAGGCAATCTCCGTAATATCGAGTTTACGGGCCGAAATCAGCGATAACAACAGGTCAAAGGGGCCAGAAAAGTTGACTAGCTGAACCTCAAAACGCGACCGTGAACCATCCGACAGGCCCGACGTATCCGACTCCGCCTCCCCCACGTCAGACATGACGGCTTGTGGAACCGGAAGCGGGCTGTCGTCGGACATCAACCATCACATCCGTCACACCCAGTACACACCGAACACGCCAAACCTGTCAGCTGCGGCGGGCGACGAGTTCACGGGCCAACTGGCGGTAGGCGTCAGCGCCGGGGTGGGTGGGAGCGTAGGCGGTGATGGGTTCGGCGGCCACGGTCGCGTCGGGGAACTTGACGGTTCGGCCGATGACGGTGTGGAGCAGGGTGTCGCCGAAGGCTTCGTGGACGCGGGCCACCACTTCGCGGGAGTGCAGGGTGCGGGCGTCGTACATGGTGGGCAGGATGCCGTCGATTTCCAGGTCGGGGTTGAGGCGGTCGCGGACCTTCTCAATGGTTTCGACCAGCAGGGCGACACCGCGCAGGGCAAAAAACTCACATTCCAGGGGGATGAGTACCCCGTGGGCTGCCGTCAAGGCGTTGACGGTGAGCAGGCCCAGCGACGGTTGGCAGTCGATGAGGATGATGTCGTAGTCGTCCACGGCGGGCCGCAGGGCGCGGGCCAGCACAGATTCGCGGGCCACCTCCCCCACCAACTGCACTTCTGCCGCTGACAGGTCAATGTTGGCGGGGATAACGTCGAGGTTGTGGATGCTGGTGCTGGTGATGACCTGGCTGACGTGAACGTCCCGATCCATGAGCAGGTTGTAAATGCTCAAGTCCATGTCGTGCGGGTTGACGCCCACCCCCACCGATGCGGCCCCTTGCGGGTCGAAGTCGACTAACAGGACGCGGTAGCCGTATTCGGCCAGCGACGCACCCAGGTTGATGGTGGTGGTCGTTTTGCCGACGCCACCCTTCTGGTTGCACATGGCGATGATGCGGGCCGGGCCATGGTCGGCGATGGGTGGTGGCTCGGGGAAGAAGGGCATGGGGCGCCCGACCGTGTCGAACTCGCCTGGCACAAAAGGCACCGCTTCGAGGTAGCCCGTTTCGGGGGGCGTCTCGTCGTAGTCGGTGCTGGGCGCGAAGAGGGTGTCAGTCGCCATAGTCGTCACGCTGGCAATCTATCGCAGCGGCCTGGCGGGTAGGGCTGTCGGCGCGCCGTCTGGCTGCTGTTGCGCTGTTTTATGGACGATGACGGTTGACGGCCCGGCTTGGTGGTTCGGGTGGCGGGAGGCCGGTGTCATGCGCGGCAACGACGATGGGGGGGTCAGCGGGCGCGCGGGTGGGCGGTGACGTAAACCTCACGGAGGGCTTCGGGGGTGACTTTGGTGTAGATCTGTGTGGTTTGCACGGATGAATGGCCGAGGAGTTCTTGGACGACGCGCACGTCGGCGCCACCTTGCAGCAGGTGGGTGGCGAAACAGTGACGCAGGGTGTGGGGGGAGACACCGTCAATGCCTGCCCGTTCGGCTGCCGCCTGGATGCTGCCGTAGGCCGACGTGCGCGACAGGCGCCGCCCTAACGTGTTGAGAAAGAGGGCAGGCGTACCGGTTCCTTTGGTGGACAGGACAGGGCGGGCACGGACTAGGTAGGCGTCCACGGCGCGGCGAGCATCCGAGCCGACGGGCACGATGCGTTCCTTGCCGCCTTTGCCCAGCAGCCTGATGATGCTGGTTGTGACCGGTTCATCGGTGGTGGTGGTGTTTTCGGTGTCGGCGCCCAGCCATTCGAGGGCGTCGATGTCGAGGCCGACAATCTCGCTGATGCGGCCCCCGGTCGAATAGAGCAGTTCGGTCAGGGCGCGGTCGCGCAGTTGAGTTGGAGTGGCGTTGATGGGTGCGGCGGCACTGCCGGTCGCGTCGCCGTCGGCCATGATGAGGGGACCGGTGGCATCGAGCAGGCGGTTCACCTGGTCGATGGTCAGCGCGTGGGGCAGGCGCTGGATGCTCGATGGGGGGCGGACGTTGTGTGCCGGGTCGGCGGTGGAAGCCCCTTCAAAGAGAGCGAACTTGTGTAGGCCACGCACTGCCGATAGGACTCGGGCTGTTGATGCTGCGGACAGGGGCACTCCCCCATCACGGCCGTCACGCAGGGCACCGATGAAGTCTTCGACAGTCTTCTCGGTGACATCGGACAGGCTGTCGATGCTGCGCAAGGTCAGGAAACTGCTGTAACGGGCCAGGTCACGACGGTAGGCAGCGACAGTGTTGGCTGACAGGCCGCGTTCAACACGCAGGTGAGCGAGGTAGTCGTCGGTGAGCAGCACACCGTCATGGTATGCGGGGCAGGGCGGACGAGACGGCCTATACGCCGGGTTTTGTGCTCGTGGCCTGTTGCCGGGCCGCGAGTGACGGTCATCTATCTAGGCCTCGCGTTGCCGCGAGGCTCAAGCGGTCTACCCGCACGCATCGGGCGGGCCGCCCTCTAGCGCGTGCTGTCTGACCTTGCTTCAGGTGGGGTTTACCGAGCCGCCTCCGTCACCGGGGGCGCTGGTGGTCTCTTACACCGCCGTTTCACCCTTACCTGCCGCCGCCGAAGCGAAGGCAGGCGGTCTGTTTTCTGTGGCACTGTCCCGCGGGTTGCCCCGGGTGGCCGTTAGCCACCACCTTGCCCTGCGAAGCCCGGACGTTCCTCGGTGCAGGCCTTGACGGGCGAAGCCCGACTGGTTCCAGCAACGCGACCGTCCAACCGTCTCGTCCGCGCAGACAAGTGTACTCGGTGGGCGGGCCGAGTTTTCGCTGGGTGGTTGAGTGGGTACCAGCGGGGTAGTTGATGGGGTGCAGGGTTAGTCGTCGCTGGCGGCTGCGGGGGCGTTACGCACCAGGATGCGGCCACATTCTTCACAGTGGACGATGGCGGTGGGCGGGGCGTTGTTTGCCGCGTTGAGATCCGTGGGGTTGAGTTCGATGCCACAGCCGGAGCAGCGGCCAGCCCGCAGGGCGGCAGCGCCAGAGCCTAGGCGTTTGCGAATCGAGTCATACACGCTGACTAAGGCCGGGTCGATGGCGGAAACGGCCTGTTGGCGCTGGGTGACAAGGGCTTTTGCTTGGGAGGCGAGGTCAGCCCAGGCGGCATCACGTTCGCTCAGTGTGGCGTCTTTGGATGCTTGGAGTTCGGTGTAGGCGGCCTCGACTTTGGTCAGGGCGTCTTGGTGGGCGTCAAGGCGTTCCATCACTTCGAGTTGGGTTTCCTCGACGATGCCTTGGCGGCGGTTGAGGGAGGCCAGTTCTTCTGTAACAGCGACGGCATCCTTGTGGCCCAGGGCGCCAGATTCGAGGCGGTCGCGGTCTTTGCTGATGCGGGCTTCGACTTGGGCAACGTCGTCCTCAGCTTTTTTCAACTCGCGTTGAATGTCACCGACAGCAGTGCGGGAGGCAACGAGTGATGTGTTGAGGTCGGCCAGTTGGGTGTCGAGTTCAGCAATGCGAGTGACGGTGGGGTGGGTACGTTTGGCGTGGACGAGTCCGGCATACCGCGTGTCGAACGCTTGCAGTTCAAGGAGTCGTTGCTGATCCTCGGGTGAGGCGGTGGGCACGGGCTGGTCCTTCCGGTAGTTCAGGTATGCAGATGCGGGTGCCTGTTGAGCGTAGTCCTTATGCTGGCGAGGAGGGCGGCGGCTAGATTCTGGCCGTCCAGGCGTCAGTGGAACGCTCGGAAACACGTGTGCTCACCGTACCTGGGTTACCCCGTTGAGCAAGCATTTGTGCGATTGCCTGAGCCACATCATGTGCCGCGTAGCGCAACCAAGGCCACTCGGAGGCGAAGTGAGCTAGGTCGATAAGGAAGGGTTTTCCTGAGTTGGACATGCCAGACGTTTCGTCAAAATCGGCTTGTTCACGCAGTTCAGAGGCAGGATGGTGGCGAAGGTCAGCGGTAATGTAAACGTCAGCCCCGCAGGCCCGGACGGCATCAAAGAGGCTGTCCCCCGCTCCCCCCACAACGGCGACAGTGTTGACTTCTGCATCAAGGTTTCCAGCGATGCGGACTCCCTGTGCGGTGGCTGGAACAGCGGCTGCGACCCGCTGGGCGAGGGCATACAGGCTGGTGGGTTCGCCCAGGCGGCCTACGCGGCCAATGCCGATGTCAGCGGTGTCAGCGCGCGCGACCAGCGGCTTTCGGTCGATGAGTCCAATACAATCGGCGAGGGCATCAGCAACGCCACGCGGGGCAGCGTCGGCATTGGTGTGGGCGGCATAGAGGCCGATTCCGGCGGTGATGAGCCGGTGAACGACAGCCCCTTTGAAGTTGGTGGCCGCAACACTGTGGACACCGCGCAGGTACAGGGGATGGTGGGTGACAACAAGGTTAGCACCCCATTCGATGGCCTCATCAACAACGGTGGCGACGGGGTCAACCGCAAAAAGGATTTTATGGATGGGGGTGCTGGGGTCTCCAGCGATGAGACCAACGGCATCCCAAGCTTCTGCCGTGTGAGGCGGGTACAGGGTGTCAAGTATGTTGACGGTTTCACGCAGGGTCAGCGTGCCAGGGGCCAGTGAGTGAGGTGTTGTCACCGTCGATCTCCTTTCACAAGAGACTATCTGCGCCGCGTCAGCGTTCGACGCAGGGTCACTGTACGCGCCTGACCCGCCGCCTAGGGCCGCGCATCGCTACGGTTGTCCGTATGGATACTGCATATCTCGACGAGCCGCTCGACACTCGGCCCCTGTACGAGATCAAGGCCAACCTCTTCAAGGCCCTAGCCCACCCTGCACGCTTGCAGGTGCTTGAAGTTCTTGCCGCCGACTCGGAACTGACAGCACCTGTCGGCAAATTGCTTGAGTTCACGGGCACTGAACCGTCTGCCTTGTCGCAGCATCTGGCCGTATTGAAGAACGCCGACATTGTGAAGTCGTGGCGTACCGGCAACATCGTCCACTACCAGTTGACTGAGCCGCTGATTGCTGAACTGCTTGTAGTGTCGCGTGCCTTCTTGCTGCTACGCCTCACCGGCGATGCCGCTGTGACCCACCTTGACGCCTTACGTCACCTGCCTGCACTGCCTGGTGGAACTGCCCAAGCAGTGCTGGATGCTGCTGTTGAACAGTTTGAGCACACCAGCCACAGTGGCAGATAGGCTCCACGTCGTTTTTCCGTCATTTCTCCCACCACTGCTCCCCGCCTTCGGTCAGGGCGACAGGTTTGAGTTGTTTCAGGTGCTAGTCGATGGGCAGGAGAATGGTTTGCCCTACGTGAATCTGCGATGAAGGTAAATCGTTGACTTGGCGGATTTCCCACACGACATCTCGAAGATCCTCTCCAGGCTCAGCGATGCTGGAGGCGAGTTGCCACAGCGTTTGCCCTGGGGCAACGGTGTGGACGGTGACCTCTATGCCGTGGGTGGGTTGACTGGCAACAGCCGACGCACCGAAGCCCAATGCCGGTGAGGCGAGAAACACGGCGAACAACCCGATGACAACCCGGCCTCTGCGTGTCAGCCGCAGCCCGTCCAGGCCGAGCCGTTCTGTCAGGGTGTGGTGGTCGTTGGTGTTCATGGCGCTCTCCTTTGTGGTGATGTTCCCAGGGTCTCTCAACCCTGCGACAGATGTAGACGTTCGTTCGAATCGAACACCTGTCTGTGGAACGAGTGTCACTATAACCATCCCTATGCGACCTTGTCTAGTCAAAATCGAACGATCGTTTGATTTTTTCCAAAAACTGTTCTAGTGTGAAGGTACGAGTTCAAGATTTCTACGAACACGAGGACGGAGTGGTCATGCCCGAACACACCAACCCTGGCGGTCAGCCAGACGGACATGGCATGGACGGTCGCACCTACAGGGGGCGTGCCGTCGAGCCAATGCATGTCAACGATGAAGGCCACATCGACTGGCAGGCTGTGGAGATTGCTGCCGCTGAAAAGATGAAGGCAGCCACCGGGAAGGCAACTGCTCGCCCTGACGGCCCACCAGACTTGTCCTCGCGTCAACGCACCATCTTGGAAACCATCAAGGATTCTGTCGAGAACCGTGGTTACGCCCCGTCCATGCGCGAAATCGGCGAAGTGGTCAACCTCAAGAGTCCGTCATCGGTCAAATATCAGCTGCAAATGCTCGAACGTAAGGGCTACCTCCGCCGCGACCCCATGCGTCCGCGGGCCATGCAGGTGGTTGGCCTCACCCCGCAGATCGGTACCGCACCACTGGATGAGGACGATGTCGTGCCTGTGGGGCCAGACGGCGAGCCCCTGCCCACCCCCGCCTACGTCCCCATCGTGGGGCGGATTGCTGCTGGCGGCCCCATCCTGGCCGAACAACTGATCGAAGACGTGTTCACCCTGCCCAAGCAGCTTGTCGGTGACGGGGAACTCTTCATGCTCAAAGTTCAAGGCGAATCCATGATCGAGGCCGCCATCTGTGATGGGGACTGGGTGGTAGTCCGCCGTCAGCCTGTTGCAGAACAGGGTGAGATTGTCGCCGCCATGATTGACGGTGAAGCCACCGTCAAAACTTTCAAGCAGGACAAGGGCCACATCTGGCTCATGCCCGCCAACGCCAACTACTCCCCCATCAACGGCGACGAATCACAGATTCTCGGCAAGGTCGTCACCGTTCTCCGCTCCCTCTAGGGCTTGTCCTCCTGGCGTTTCCAGCATCGGCTCGGACTTGGTAGCAGCGGTTTCGGCGGCTTCCGCTGCCTCATCAAGACGGCGGAGGGCAGCAAGAACGACTTCACGGTTTGTGGTCGGCCAAAAATCCGGCATAGACCGGCGTAAAAACTCCCCGTACCTGCGGGTGGTCAGGCGCGGATCCAGCACGGCCACCACACCCTTGTCCGACACCGAGCGAATAAGACGGCCAGCCCCCTGCGCCAACTTGAGGGCCGCCGAACTCGCCGACACTGCCATAAAGCCGTTGCCACCCGCCTGCGCCACCGCCCGAGTCCGCGCCGAAGCAATGGGGTCATCGGGGCGGGGGAAAGCAATCCGGTCGATGATGACCAACTGACAACTCGGGCCAGGAACGTCAATCCCCTGCCACAAGGTCAGGGTGCCAAACAGACAGGTGGCCGGGTCGGCCAAGAACTCGGCTTGCAAGGTACCCACCTGGTCATCCCACTGGGTCAAAATGGGCACGTCCAAGCGATCCCTCATAGCCTCAGCAACACACTCTGCCGCTCTCCGCGACGAAAACAAGCCCAGCGTCCGCCCCCCAGCAGCCTCAATGAGGGCAGCAATCTCCTCCAGCTGGGCCTCCGTTGCCGGTTCACGGCCTGGTGCGGGCAGATGCTCAGCCACATAGAGGATGCCCTGCTTGGGGTAATCAAAGGGGCTACCCACGTCCACCCCCTGCCATTGCGCAGACCCTTCACCACCCCCAGCATGACTAACGCCATCAGTTCCAGCCCCTAAGCCCAAAGCCTGGGCGGCGCCCTCAAAGCGCCCGCCAAGAGTCAGCGTCGCCGATGTGAACACGCCTGTAGCAGTCTCCAACAGGTTATTTCTGATGAGGCCAGCAACATGTAAAGGCGCAGCGTACAACCTGATCACGCCGTCAACTCCCCGGGCAGGCGTGGCACCCTCCCCCGGCCTGGACAGCCACAGCACGTCGGCACTCGTGTCATCGGCAGCCATACGTTCAGCAGTCTCGAAGATGACCAGCAGGGCCGACTGTGCGACTTTTGCTCCCCCATCGGCGGCAGCCTCTTTGGCAGCAATCGACCCGTCCGGCCTCATGTCCGAGAGCAACTCACGGGCTGCGTCACGCACAGACGCAACCGCTTCATGCAGGGAATCTGGCAGACCATTCTCGAAGCGTTCGGCAGGCATCGACGCCAGCAGGTTTCCCACCGTTTGCGCAGCAGTGTCGAGGGCAGTGGTAGGCAACGCTGCGTGACGGCGGACAAGACGGGCAGCCTGGTCGATGGTTGTCAACGACAGTTCAACCGTCGCCGCAGAGGTCACCCTGTCGGTCAGTTCATGGGCCTCATCGACAACCAACAGGTCGTGCTCAGGTAGTACGCCAGGGCTTCCACCGGCGGCAATACCTAGCATGGCATGGTTGGTCACCACAATGTCAGCATTTTTAGCGGCACTGCGCGCCTGGTCGGCAAAACATTCGGTCACCATCGGGCATGCGGAGCCGAGACATTCCAGGGCCGTCACCGACACCTGGCTCCACGCTTTCGCGGAGACGCCGGGAACCAGGTCGTCCCGGTCTCCCGTGTCGGTTTCCTTGGCCCAGGCGTGCAGTCGCCGCACCTGGTCAACCAGGCCGGGGCCTTCTTTATCCCTGGCTCGTTTTCTGCCGGGCGGGGTGGCCTGTGCCGTCGATGACGGTTCCATGTCCAGGCTGTCTGCAGCAAAAAGGCCACCGTCATCGACGGGATAGCCCCCGCCGATCTTGTGCAGACACAGGTAGTGATGCCAGCCTTTGAGCAGGGCAAACGTTGGCGGTCGGGGCAGGTGGCGGGCGGCAACGTCGGCAACCAGTGGCAGGTCACGGGTCAGCAGTTGGCGTTGCAAGGCCAGGGTTGCCGTCGACACAACAACCTGAGCTTCAGCGGTGACGGCGTGCCACACAGACGGAACCAGGTAGCCCAGGGACTTTCCGGTACCCGTCCCCGCCTGAACAAGCAGGTGACACTGGTTGTCGATGGCCTGGACAACCTCGGCCACCATGCGTTGCTGGCCCTCGCGGGGCCTTCCATCCAGGGCAGCAACAGCGTCACCGAGAATGGTCTCGACTGCGCTGTTGTTGTGCTGACCTGTCACTGGCCCATCGTAGTGGGTGTTCAGACGGAAGAGCGGGCGATTTCGGCGGCTAGGCCTTCATCGGCGCGTCCGACAATCCGGGTTCCTTCCGGCAAGTGTTCGGTGCGATCCACCTGGCCTGTCTCGTGGAAGCGGCTAACCAGATCCCCCCGGGAGTAGGGGACGACGGCGTCAACTTCCACGTCGGGCGTGGGCAGGCTGGACGCGATGAGGGCCCGCAGTTCCGCCATGCCCTCCCCCGTGTGGGCGGAGACGACCACCGTGCGGGGTTCGCGGCGCTGGACTCGCCCGATAACGGCCGGGTCGGCCAGGTCGGCCTTATTGAGGACGATGACTTCGGGAACCTCGTCGATGTTGTGGATTTCGCTGAGCACTTCCCGCACGGCAGCAATCTGCCCTTCCGGGTCGGGGTGGGCGGCGTCAACAATGTGGAGGAGTAGGTCGGCGTCGCCGATTTCTTCCAGGGTGGATCGGAAGGCCTCGACAAGTTGGGTGGGCAGGCGGCGAACAAAGCCCACCGTGTCGGTGAAGGTGAAGGCCCGTCCGTCTTCTGTTTGCGCCCGGCGAACCGTGGGGTCAAGGGTGGCAAACAGGGCGTTTTGGACAAGGACTCCCGCGTCGGTCATGGCGTTGAGCAGGGACGATTTGCCGGCGTTGGTGTAGCCTGCCAGGGCGACGTTGGGGACGGCGTTGCGTTTGCGTTCCTGGCGTTTGGTTTCCCGGGCAGGCGTCATGGCTTTGATTTCACGACGGAGTTTGGCCATGCGGTCGCGGATGCGGCGGCGGTCTAACTCGATTGTTGTTTCGCCGGGGCCACGCGACCCCATCCCGGCTCCGCCAGAACCCACCTGGCCACCGGCCTGCCGGGACATAGATTCACCCCATCCGCGCAGGCGGGGAAGCAAGTATTCCAGTTGAGCTAACTCGACTTGGGCCTTGCCTTCCCGCGACTTGGCGTGCTGGGCGAAAATGTCGAGGATGAGGGCGGTACGGTCGATGACCTTGACTTTGACGATGTCTTCCAGGGCTCGACGCTGCGAGGGGGCCAGTTCGGTGTCGGCGATAACTGTGTCGGCGCCTGCGGCAGCGACAATGTCTTTGAGTTCGCGGGCCTTACCGGATCCCAGGTAGGTGCCGGGGTCGGGTTTTTGGCGGCGTTGCAGCAGGCCGTCCAAAACTTCAGACCCGGCGGTTTCGGCCAGGGCGGCCAACTCGCGCAGGGACACTTCGGCTTCTGTCGCTTCTGCTTCCCGGCCGTAGTACATGCCGATGAGCACCACTTTTTCCAGCCGCAACTGCCGGTATTCGACTTCGGTGACGTCTTCAAGTTCGGTGGACAGGCCGACGACACGCCGCAGGGCAGACCGTTCCAGCAGGTCGAGTTGGTCACCGTCGGCTTCCGTGTGAACCGTGTCGCCTTCGTGGACGGCCGTTCCGGCGCGTGCCAACACACGAGCGACCACATCGTTGGCCAACTGTTGGGCGTCCCGTGACGGTGACGCTCCCGCCTGGTTCCCGTCTGCAGAGTCACCTAAGGGGTTTTGAGAGTGTTCTGACAACTTTTGTCCTTCCATACCTATTACTGATTTTCTCACGTTTACTTTTAGACTCGGTACATGACCGACGATGCGACCGCGCTGATGCGACACCAGGGCGACACTCGGGGCGACCACTACTTCACGGGCCAGCCTGCCTCCGCCGAAGAGCGCCGGGACATTGCCGTCCGTATCGCTGGTCGGGAGGTGACGGTTGAGGTTGCGTCCGGGGTTTTTTCTCCGTCTCGCATCGACTTGGGCACTCAGGTGCTGTTCCGTGAGGTTCCTGCGCCGCCACCGTCCGGCAACCTGCTTGATCTGGGCTGCGGCTGGGGTCCTATCGCCTTGACGTTAGCCATGGAATCCCCCGGAGCAACCGTTTGGGCGGTTGATGTCAACACCCGCGCCCTCGACCTGGTTTCCCGTAACGCTGAGCGGTTAGGCCTGACCAACGTGAGAGCCTGCCTGCCCGACGAGGTTCCGGCTGGCATTCGGTTCGATGCCATCTGGTCTAACCCGCCGATTCGGGTGGGCAAGGAGGTGCTTCACGGCATGTTGCGCACCTGGCTGGCCCGGCTGACAGTGTCGGATGGGGCGGCGGCGGGGGCCTGGCTGGTGGTTCAGAAGAACTTGGGCTCAGATTCCCTGGCTGCGTGGATGGCGGCGGAACTTGGACAAGCGCTAGGCGTCAGCGTCGAGCGGTGCGGCAGCGCGAAGGGGTTTCGCGTGCTGCGGGTTGTTCACCACGGAATGTAAATCCACATGGCCGCTGACTCTACGTCCCCGTGGCAGGTGGGGTCAAATCTCAATGCTGCCGGTGTAGGTGAGGACGGCGGGGCCGGCCAGTTCGACGTGGCCTGACGCCAGCGCCCGGACGCGAACGGTTCCGCCGGGAATCTCGACCAGGTAGGTGTCGGGGGCTGTGCCGTCCGTGTTGAGGCGCCAGTGGCGGGCGGCCAGGGCGGCGGCGCAGCAGCCGGTTCCGCACGACGGTGTTTCGCCGACGCCCCGCTCGAAGACCCGCATCCGCAGGTGCCCGTCCGCCCTGCCGTTGGCGTGGCCGTCGGTGCCATCGGCATCGTCGGGCTGGTCAAGGAAGTCAATAAACTCGACGTTGCTTCCCTGGGGCGGGGTGGGCGTGACGGCGGGCTGGCGACTAAGGTCGAGGGCAGCAAGGTCAGCGGCAGAATCCACCCGAACCACGGTGTGAGGGTTGCCCAGGTTGACGGACAGGGCAGGGCGGGCCGCATCCCAGCCAGCGGCCTGTACGGTCGCGTCGGCGCCGCTGGCTGCCGCGTTATCGCCTGCCGGGAAGAACCATGCGCCCATGTCAACGACGTACCAGTCGCCGTCCCTGCTGACATTTTTGACGCCTGCCCGCGTAGCCACGGGCAGGCTGGCGCCGGGCGTAGACAAGTCAGCAAGCCCCAGGGATTCCGCGTAGGCGGCGAAGACTCTCACGCCGTTCCCGCACATTTCGGCGATAGACCCGTCGGCATTGCGGTAGTCCATAAACCAGCGGGCCTCGGGGTTGTCACGGAGCGCCGCCTGGGCGGCAGGGTCTCCGCTGGCTGCCAGGGCTGCCGTCGGGGCTAGGCGGATAACCCCGTCACCGCCCACACCCGACCTGCGGTCGGCCAGCAGACGCACCAGGTCAGCGGTCAGGTCAAGGGTGTCGTCGCGGTCGTCGACCAGGACAAAGTCGTTGCGCGTCCCGTGGCCTTTGGTGAACTTCATGAGCCAAGACTACGGCGGACTGGCCCGTTGTCGGGGGCAGGTAGGTTGCCAGTGTCAGCAGCGGCCACTAGGGCGAGGGCACGCGCGGCCAGGTCGGGGGCCGCCGCATCCAACCAATGAACGCGCGGGTCGCGGCCAAACCAGCCCATCTGTTTACGGGCCAGGCGGCGCGTGTTGGCGGTGACCTGCTCAAAGGCGTCATCAAGGGTGCAGTCTCCGGCAAAGTGGCGCAGGATTTCCGCGTAGCCGACGGCCCGTGCGGCAGTCACTCCCAGCCCGGCGCCCTGGCCACCCTGGTCGGGGCTGGCCAGGGCCCGTACCTCGTCCACTAGGCCGCCGTCTCGCATTCGCTGGACCCGCCGGGCCACCCGCTCATCCACAAGGTCTCGGGAGCAGTCCAAGCCGATTTGCAGGGAGGGCCGCACGTATTCCTGTCGGGGCAGGTTGGCCGTGTAGGGCTGGCCGGTGATGGCAATGACTTCCAGGGCACGGACGATGCGGCGGGTGTTGTGCGGCCCGATACTTGCGGCAGCAGCAGAGTCCAAGCGGGCTAACTCATCATGCAAGGCCCGACGACCCTCCCGCTCGACCCGCGCCTCTAAGTCTGCCCGGACGCTGGCATCTGTCCCAGGGAAGTTCATCTCATCAAGCAGGGCCCGTACATAGAGGCCCGATCCGCCGACAATGACGGCCCGCCCGCCCCGGCCAGCGATGCCGTCACAGTCAGCCCGGGCGTTCATCTGGTAGCGGGCCACCGAGGCGTCATCGACCGGGTCAAGCACGTCTAACTGATGATGGACGATGCCGCGCCGCTGGTCAACCGGGACTTTCGCCGTACCCACGTCCATGCCACGATACAACTGGTAGGCGTCAGCGTTGACAATTTCCGTTGGAGCGCCATCGTCGCCCCTCAACACCTCAGCAAGGTCGAGCGCCAGGTCAGACTTGCCCGTTGCCGTCGGGCCTACAACAGCGATGAGAGGAAACGGCACGACAGCAACGCTACCGCCCCTGGGCAACACAGCGCCACAGCGAGTACCGTGGAATCGTGAAGTTTTTCGGGCAAGACATGGGACGCGACACCAGCGCGCAGCCTAACCTGCCCGCGCAGGCTCCCGCGCCAACCAGCCCGGCAGGCAGCCCGGCAACAGGCACAGACTTGCCGCCGCTGCACCGCAGCCGCATCGAAGCCTGGCTGGGCGCCAACGGTTTCACCTACTTCACCGACTCTGACGGCGACCTGGGCGGCCTGTGGAACGGGCGCCTCTTCTATTTTCTTGTGTTGGGTGTAGACCGCGAAGTCTTGCAGGTGCGCGGCCAATGGAACCGCGACGCCACCGTTGACCGCGTCCCTGACCTGCTTGACCTGTGTAACCGCTGGAACTCTGACCGCATTTGGCCCAAGGCCTACCTGCGGGTGCGGGACGACGGTGGCGTCATCGTCTGCGCCGACATGACCGTTGACGTGGAACACGGCCTCACCGACGACCAACTCGACCAACTCCTCCAATGCGGGCTGGCCACCGGCGGGGCCTTCTTCGATGAACTGGACGGCAGCTTCCCTGACCCGCTGCGCGGGCAAGGGTAGGGGGCGACGATGACAGACGACCACACCCACCGCAGTTTCCGCGAACGCATCCTCGGCAAGCGTCGCTACGTGCTACCCCCGGCACTACCCGGCGACACTAACGCCCGCGACAAGCAGGGCAACAACACGCCCGCCCCCCCGCGCCCTGCACTGCTGGCCCCGGGACGCATTGGCGAAGAGTTGGCCCGTCGCGGTTACCGGTTCCGCCTGGACGCTGACGGGGACGTGACCGGCGTGTGGGATGGCAACCAGTTCTGGTTCCTGCTGCTGGGTGACCACAAAGAGGTCCTTCAGGTGCGGGCCCGCTGGGCCAACACTGTGGACGACAGCGCCCGCCTGTCCATCCTCCAGGCCGCCAACGACTGGAACCGAGACCGGCTCTGGCCCAAAGTTTACGTCCGCGAGGAAGACGAGTTGGCCGTCTATGCAGAGGTCAGCGTCGATTTTGAGCACGGCGCCACCGACGCCCAACTGGCCGACACCATCAGCTGTGGCCTAGCCACCGCCACCCAGTTTTTCACCCAGGCAGGCGTCTTCCTCGAAGACGAATAGGACGAATAACCGCTCACCGCCTGTCCACGGCGAAAGCCAGCGACCACTGGCAGTCAGCGTCAATGGGCAGTCAGCGTTTGAGGCTGGGCATCCCCAGGGAGACAGGGCCAGCAGCCGCACCGCCACCGCCGTGGGAGTGGCTGTCGTCTTCGCCGCCCAGGCGCGCCCGCTCGCGGGAGGCCCAAGCGTCACCAGACCGGGTGCGGCGCACGGCAAACACACCGTCATCCCCGGCAGCCACAGCGGAATCGGCGATGAGGTGGTGGGGGGCGGCCTGGGTGATGGTGACGGTGACAATGTCGCCAGGCCGGGGCAGGCGAGGGTCAATGGAGGCCACGTCGGCTAGGCGGGGGTCATCCAGGCTTGCCGGTTCTGCTTCGCCACCAGCGAAGGTGACACCGCCGGGCAGGGCAACATGAACCAGACGGTTGTCGGGGGCCCGCCCGGAAATCCGGTGACGGGCCGCGTCTTTAGTCCCGACTCCCTCGGCAATCAGCACCTCAAAGGTGCGGCCCACCTGGGCTTTGGCCTCATCCCAACTGATGCGCTCTTGCAGGGCTTGCAGGCGCTCAAAGCGGTCTTGCACCACAGCCTTGGGAATCTGACTCTCCATGGTCGCAGCCGGTGTGCCTGGGCGGGGCGAATACTGGAACATGAAAGCCGAGGCGAACCGGGCCTGCTCCACCACCCGCATAGTCTCAGCAAAATCAGCGTCCGTTTCGCCGGGGAAACCAACAATAATGTCCGTGGTAATGGCCGCATCAGGCATGGCCGCCCGAACCCGGTCGAGAATCCCCAAGAACTTTTCCGACCGGTAAGACCGCCGCATGGCCCGCAACACAGCATCCGACCCGGACTGCAAGGGCATGTGCAGGGAGGGCATAACGTTGGGGGTTTCGGCCATAGCGGCGATCACGTCGTCGGTAAAAGCAGCCGGGTGGGGTGAAGTGAACCGCACCCGCTCCAAACCCTCAATGGCTCCGCAGGCCCGCAACAATTTGGCGAAGGCGCCCCGGTCACCAAACTCGACCCCATACGAGTTGACA
>JAITCK010000020.1 GCA_031283115.1 Cellulomonadaceae bacterium
CGTCTCCCGTCTCGCTTCCGGCCTGCCTGTGGGCGGCGACCTGGAATACGCCGACGAAGTCACCCTGGGGCGCGCTTTTGAAGGCCGCCGGGTTGTCGGCAGGTAGTATCGCCCTCGCATTGACCACTGAGGCGGGGCGATGAAACAGTCGCAGGCCGAAGCAGAAGGAAAAATATCGTGGCACTTATTGTGCAGAAGTATGGTGGCTCGTCTGTCAGCGACGCCGCCTCTATCAAGCGGGTGGCTGCCCGCATCGCCGAAACCAGGAACGCAGGCCACGATGTTGCCGTCGTCGTTTCGGCGATGGGTGACACTACTGATGAACTTCTCGACCTGGCGTCCGAAATTACGGCTGCACCCCCCCAACGTGAACTGGACATTCTGCTCACTGCTGGCGAACGTATTTCCATGTCGCTGCTGGCTATGGCCGTATCCAGCCTGGGTTTCAAGGCCAAGTCTTTTACCGGCCAGCAGGCGGGCGTCATCACTGATGCTGTGTACGGGCGAGCCCACATTGTTGACGTGGTGCCCCACCGTATCCGTGAAACCCTCGAAAAAGGCCAGGTGGCGATCATTGCGGGCTTCCAGGGTGTCGACCCTGTCGCCAACGATGTGACTACTTTGGGCCGGGGCGGGTCGGATACGACGGCTGTCGCTATTGCGGCAGGCTTGCAGGCTGACGTATGTGAGATTTACACGGACGTGGATGGCGTTTTTACGGCCGACCCGCGCATTGTCCCGTCGGCCCGAAAAATCGAGCACACCACCTATGAGGAGATGCTCGAACTGGCTGCATCGGGTGCAAAAGTTCTTGCCTTGCGGGCTGTCGAGTACGCCCGCCGCTACAACGTTCCCGTGCATGTACGCAGCAGTTTTACCCATGTTCACGGCACGCTGGTGACGTCGGCTCCGGCCCGTCACACTGACGACTATTTCCAGCACTACAGGGAGGCTAATGTGGAAGCCCCGATTATTTCCGGCGTCGCGCATGACCGCAGCGAAGCGAAGATCACGGTGGTCGGGATTCCCGACGTGCCCGGTATGGCTGCCCGCCTGTTCGAGGTGGTGGCTAACGCTGGAGCCAACATTGACATGATCGTGCAGAACGTGTCAGCGCAGGCTACCGGCCTCACCGATATTTCTTTCACCCTGCCGGAGGGTGACGGCCCAAGCACTTTGGATGCTATTCGCGCCGTCAAAGATGAACTCGGTTACGCTGCCCTGCGCTTTGACGATGAGATTGGCAAACTGTCGCTTATTGGCGCGGGCATGAAGTCCCATCCGGGTGTGTCGGCCAAGTTTTTTGGTGCCCTACGGGATGCGGGCGTCAACATTGAAATGATTTCTACGTCGGAGATCCGTATTTCTGTGGTGACCCGGGCTGACCTGCTCGATGATGCGGTGCGGGCCGTGCACACGGCCTTTGATCTTGACGGTGACGCGGTGGCGGTTGTCCACGCGGGAACGGGCCGGTGACCACGATGAGCGAGCAAACGACTGCCGTTCAGGTGCCGGTTCCTGCCCAGGTAAACCCGGAGGGTGTCAACGTGGCCGTGGTCGGCGCTACCGGCCAGGTGGGTGCCGTGATGCGGACGCTCCTATCTGACCGCCGTTTCCCGGTCAAGGATCTGCGATTTTTCGCGTCGGCCCGGTCTGCCGGGTCGGTGATCGACTTCGAGGGCGTCCCCGTCGTCGTTGAAGATGTTGCCGCCACACCCACTGAGGCTTTGGCTGACATCGACATTGCCCTTTTTAGCGCTGGTGGCGGCACATCCCTGGAGCACGCCCCCCGTTTTGCTGAGGCGGGCGCCCTGGTTATCGACAACTCGTCGGCCTGGCGCAAGCACCCGCAAGTGCCGTTGGTGGTCGCCGAGGTCAACCCGGAGGCTGTGGGTCAGGCGGAACTGGGCATCGTCGCTAACCCCAACTGCACGACAATGGCCGCCATGCCCGTCCTCAAACCCCTGCATGAGGAGGCCGGGCTGGAACGCCTACGTATCGCCACCTACCAGGCCGTGTCGGGTTCCGGCCTGGCCGGTGTGGCCGAGTTGGCTGAGCAGACCCGGGCCGCTGTGGCTGGCAACCTGGAAGGTCTAGCCCGTGATGGTCAGGCTGTCGACTTCCCGGCCCCGGTCAAGTATGTCGCCCCTATCGCCTTTGACGTGGTGGCTTTGGCAGGTGCCATCGTCGATGACGGGTCGTTGGAAACGGATGAGGAGCAGAAACTCCGCAACGAATCCCGCAAAATCCTGTCCATCCCCGACCTGGCCGTGTCCGGCACCTGCGTGCGCGTGCCCGTCTTCACCGGTCACAGCCTGGCCATTCATGCCGAGTTCGGCTCGCCTTTGGCGCCGCAGCGGGCCACAGACCTGCTGCGCACGGCCCCTGGCGTTGAACTTGTTGACGTGCCCACCCCCCTGGCTGCCGCCGGAGCCGACCCGTCACTGGTGGGCCGCATCCGGGTAGACCAATCTGTGCCCGATGGTCGTGGCCTAGTCTTCTTTGTCAGCAACGACAACCTCCGTAAGGGGGCCGCCCTCAATGCCATTCAGGTGGCCGAGATTGTCGCCGCCGACCTGGCAGAGTTAGCCACCCTAGAGGCTGCCGACGCTGCTCACTAGCCGCCACGGCCTGCTCACCAGCCGTCATCTGGCCTCACCTGCTCTCACGCCCGCAGCAGGCTGGAGGGATGAAGGGGAAGCATTGTCAATCTCGGGCGGACGCTTGGCGGGCCGCCCTCACCACCGCAGCCGTTGTTACCGCTGGCCTGCTGACCGGGTTTGCCATCCCGGCAGCGGGGGCGCTACGGCAAGGTCAGCCGCATAGTGACTGGTCATCACCCTTGACTGCGGTGGCGTGCGCGGTAACGAGTGGGCGCTTCCCCGGTAGCTGCATGAACGGCCCGCCGTAGGGTGACGGTGGCGTGGTAGCCGCAACGCCCGGCAACGTCGTCAAGGGTCAGGTTGCTGTAACGGCTGTCGCGCAGCAGGCTCAAAGCGTGTTCAAGCCGCAGCCGGGCCAAGTGCTGGGCCACCGGCTGGTCGTGTTCAAAGGCCCGTTGCAGGGTGCGGGGCCGCACGCCGATAGCCTGGGCTAACGTGGCTGGGGTGAGGCTGGGGTCGCTGTGGTGTTGGCGCAGGTAGGCCACGGCCAGGTCATGTGTGGTCAGATGGGTTTCGCTGTTGCAGGTCATCGGTGGTGCGCTGGCGACAACAGTCAATACGAGGGCTTCTAAGGCTTGCCGCACTTGTGCGCACTGCCGGTAGTCCCCCTGCGCCCTGCCACTGTTGATGAGGGCGGAGGTGAAGGCGCCCAGGGCTGCCAGCACCTGCGTGTCTCCCGGCCAGTTGGCGTAAGTATGCAGGGCGCCAACCGTGCTGAAAACAGGATCGCTGGTGTCAACGTCGATGTAGCAGAAACTGACCGGGCAGCGGGCGTCATGGCTGTAGGTGCTGGTGCCTGGGATGAGCACGCCAGCGCCAGGTTCCAGGCTGAGGCGGGTGCCGCCCAAACTCACCGTCAGTTGCCCAGAAGTGACGATGAGCAGGCGGGAGACGGGGTGGTTGTGTCCAAAGTTGGTGGCGGCATGGAACTTGTGGTGCGGCGTTTTGGCGGCAAACCCCACAAGGAGCGGCCCAAACCGGCTTGACATGAGGTGCGCCTTGAAGGCGTCGCCTTCTTGCGGGTTGTGGGCGCTGGCATTCAGGGCGTGAAGGCCGTGCTGGCCGTGGAGATGCCTGATGGTGCGGGATCCGCTGCCACCCGGCGCGGAGTACACGGATTGGCAGTGGTGCCGGGTCTGTTCCAGCCTGTCGGCTAGGGCTGCCTGCTGACGCAGCGCCGCTTGGAAACTGTCTGCTGCGGGCTTCGCTGTCCCCGTTGTCGTCATCGAAAACGTCATGGGGGTAATGGTGCTGGCGTGGGCGTCCCTTTTTCCGTTGGCGGTTGTCGGCTATCGGGTCTGTGGCTCCTGGTGATCCTGTGATGGTTGCCATGATGACGTGCCGCCGGTTGAGGGCTACAGTTCGCCTCCGCTTGGTGGCGTTTGAGCGCCGACGGCCCGCCCTAGGGGCGGGCGTGGATGCATACTGGTTGGCGTTATGAAGCCGTTTTTGCTGCTGGCCACCCGTGAACATGATGCCGCCTCCGATGGGGAGTATGCGGCCGTTCTGCGGTACGGCAAACTCACCCGGGACACCCTGCACCGCATCCGCCTGGAACGTGACCCCATGCCCGACATCGACCTGGACGATTTCAGCGGTGTCATTGTGGGCGGAAGCCCCTTCAACACGTCAGACCCCGATAATGCCAAGTCTGACCTGCAACGACGGGTGGAAGCGGAGATCGG
>JAITCK010000026.1 GCA_031283115.1 Cellulomonadaceae bacterium
GGTGTGGTCGAACAAGTGTGGCGGCTAGGCCAAGAAGCAGGCTGGGTGGACGTCCACCCCGTAGGCGCCGTCACCGTCGGCCTCGACGGAACCCACCTGGCCGAACTCGGCGCCATGGCCGACTCTGCAGCCCGCGTGCGCGTGTTCAGCGACGACGGCAAATGCGTCCACGACCCCATTTTGATGCGCCGAGCCCTGGAATACGTCAAAGCCTTCGACGGCGTGATCGCCCAACACGCCCAAGAACCGCGCCTCACCGAAGGCGCCCAAATGAACGAAGGTGTCGTCTCCGCCGAAATCGGCCTGGCAGGCTGGCCAGCCGTCGCCGAAGAAGCCATCATCGCCCGCGACGTACTCCTCGCCGAACACGTGGGATCCCGCCTGCACGTCTGCCACCTGTCCACGCGAGGCTCCGTCGAAATCATCCGCTGGGCCAAAGCCCGCGGCATCAACGTCACCGCCGAAGTCACCCCCCACCACCTGCTGCTCGACGACGAACACGCCCGCGGCTACAACCCCATCTACAAAGTCAACCCGCCCCTACGAACCGCCGACGATGTCGAAGCCGTCCGAGAAGGACTAGCCGACGGCACCATCGACATTGTCGCCACCGACCACGCCCCCCACACGCTCGAAGACAAAGACTGCGAATGGGCGGCCGCCGCCTTCGGCATGACCGGGCTAGAAACCGCGCTGAGCGTAGTCCAAGAAACCATGGTGGACACCCTGCGCATGACCTGGGAAGACGTAGCCCGCGTGATGAGTTGGAAGCCCGCCGAGATTGGCCGCATCAGCGACACGCAAGGCCGCCCCATCCGGGTGGGCGAACCCGCCAACCTGGTTCTCGTTGACCCGCGGGCCACAGCCGTCATCCACGGGGCCAACCAGGCCACCGCCTCCACCAACACCCCCCTGGAAGGCCGCGAACTGCCTGGCCGCATCGTCGCCACCTGGCTGCGAGGCCGCGCCACCGTACTGAACGGACAGCCCGTCGCATGAACCTCCCCTTTGAAGTGGCCGTCGGCATCTGGGTAGCGGTTGGCGCGGTGTTGATTGCCGCAGTGATTCGCGGAAGCATTCGTAGTGCGCAGGCGATGCGCGCAAAGCAAGAAGAGGAACAACAGTGACACACAGCAACCTTGAACCGGCAACAGCACCCCCAAAGCCTGCTCACTGCGCTGCGCGGCCTTTCGGGGATCCCGCAGTCCTCGTGCTGGAAGACGGCACTGTTGTGCCCGGCCACGCCTACGGGGCGCAGGGAACCGCCTTCGGTGAAATCGTGTTCTCCACCGGCATGACCGGCTACCAGGAAACCCTCACCGACCCCTCCTACCACCGGCAAATCGTCGTGATGACCGCCCCCCACATCGGCAACACGGGCGTCAACGACGAAGACCCCGAATCGGGCCGCATCTGGGTGTCCGGCTGGGTGGTGCGCGACCGCGCCCGCCGATCCAGCAACTGGCGGGCCGACCGCACCCTGGATGCGGAACTCGAAGCCCAAGGCATCGTGTCCATCTGCGACGTAGACACCCGTTTTTTGACGCGCCACCTGCGCGAACTCGGCGTCATGCGGGCCGGCATCTTCTCCGGCGAGGGCCTGCTGGACGAGAAAGGCCGCCGCCACATCAACGACGACCTAGTCGCCCACGTCAAAGCCCAACCCCTCATGGCCGGGGCCGACCTGGCCCGGGAAGTCAGCACCGACACCGCCTACACCGTAGAACCTGCTGGCGACTTTGCCGGGAAGCAGCCCCTAGCCACCGTTGTCGCCGTCGACCTCGGCATCAAAGCCATGACCCCCCACCGCCTGGCCGAACGCGGCGTGCGCGTCCACGTCGTCCCGCAACGGTCCACCATCGACGACATCACCGCCCTGCTGCCCGCCGACGGCTCCCCGTCGGGCGTGTTCTTCAGTAACGGGCCTGGTGACCCCTCAGCCGCCACCCACGAAGTCACCCTGCTGCGAGCCGTGCTCGACGCCGGTATCCCCTTCTTCGGCATCTGCTTCGGCAACCAGCTGTTAGGCCGGGCGCTCGGCTACGGCACCTACAAGCTGGCCTACGGCCACCGCGGCATCAACCAGCCCGTCCAAGACCGCACCACCGGCAAGGTGGAAGTCACCGCCCACAACCACGGCTTCGCCGTCGACGCCCCCGTCGACGCTGTTTCGGTGGCGCCTGCCGACCGTGACGGCCACCAGTACGGCCGCGTCATCGTCTCCCATGTGGGCCTCAACGACCGGGTAGTCGAAGGCCTCACCTGCCTAGACATCCCCGCCTTCTCCGTCCAATACCACCCGGAAGCCGCCGCAGGGCCGCACGACTCCACCTACCTGTTTGACAGGTTCGTTGACATGATGACAGCCCGCAGGCCCGTCACCGTTCCCGGCGCCGTGCTCGCCAGCCTGACCGGCGAAACTTCCACCACAACTTCCACCACGGCGGCCCACGCCACAGACAGTGCTGCCGCAGCGTCGGCGCAGGAAGGCTCGGTGGCCTGATGCCTCGCCGCAGCGACATTCACTCCGTCCTGGTTATCGGGTCTGGCCCCATCGTTATCGGCCAGGCCTGCGAATTCGACTACCCCGGCACCCAAGCCTGCCGGGTTCTCAAATCTGAGGGCCTGCGCGTCATTTTGGTCAACTCCAACCCGGCCACCATCATGACCGACCCGGAGTTCGCCGACGCCACCTACGTCGAACCCATCACCACCGAAGTGCTCACCTCCATCATCGCCAAAGAACGGCCCGACGCCCTGCTGCCCACCCTGGGCGGGCAGACGGCCCTCAACGCCGCCATCGCCCTCGACGAGGCGGGCGTGCTGGCTCAATACGGCGTGGAAATGATTGGCGCCAACATTGAGGCCATCAACAAGGCCGAAAACCGGCTCGAGTTCAAAGACGTGGTCACCGCCTGTGGTGGCGAATCGGCCAGGTCAGAGATTATTCACACCATGGATGAAGCGTTGGCTGCCGCTGAAACGCTTGGTTACCCCATGGTGGTCCGTCCCTCCTTCACCATGGGCGGCCTGGGTTCCGGCATGGCCTACGACGAAGACGACCTGCACCGCATCGTCGGCATGGGCCTGCACTATTCACCCGTCACCGAAGTGCTGCTCGAAGAATCCATCCTGGGCTGGAAAGAATACGAACTCGAACTGATGCGCGACCGCGACGACAACGTGGTCGTGGTCTGCTCCATCGAAAATGTGGACGCCGTAGGAGTCCACACCGGCGACTCCATCACCGTCGCCCCCGCCCTGACCCTCACCGACCGCGAATACCAGAAACTCCGCGACATCGGCATCGCCATCATCCGTGAAGTGGGCGTAGACACGGGCGGCTGTAACGTCCAGTTCGCCGTCGAACCCACCACAGGCCGCGTCGTCGTCATCGAAATGAACCCCCGCGTGTCCCGATCCTCCGCCCTGGCCTCCAAAGCCACCGGCTTCCCCATCGCCAAGATTGCCGCCAAACTGGCTGTGGGCTACACGCTCGACGAAATCCCCAACGACATCACCCAAGTCACCCCGGCCAGCTTTGAGCCCACCCTCGACTACGTGGTGGTCAAAGTGCCCCGGTTCGCCTTCGAGAAGTTCCCCGCCGCCGACGACACCCTGACCACCACCATGAAATCGGTAGGCGAAGCCATGGCCCTAGGCCGCAACTTCACCGAAGCCCTCGGCAAGGCCCTGCGATCCATCGACAAATCCGGCGTCCAATTCCACTGGGACGGCGCCCCCCTGCCCGGTGACGCCCTAGCCGCCACCCTGGAAGACATCAAACGCCCCACCGAAACCCGGCTGGTGGCCGTCCAGCAGGCCCTGCGGGCAGGCGCCAGCATCGACGACGTGTACGCGGCCACCGGCATCGACCCCTGGTACCTGGATCAAATCCAGTTAGTCAACGAGGTTGCCGCCGACGTGGCATCCGCTGACGCCCTCACCGCAGACGTGCTCAGCGCCGCCAAACGCCACGGGCTGTCCGACCGACAAATCGCCACCCTGCGCCACATGGGGCCAGCGGGCGAACAGGCCGTCCGTGAAGTGCGGCACGCCCTGGGCATCCGGCCCGTCTACAAAACCGTCGACACCTGCGCCGCCGAATTCAAAGCCACCACCCCCTACCACTACTCCGCCTACGACTTCGAAACCGAAGTAGCCCCCCGCGACCGGGAAGCCGTCATCATCCTCGGATCCGGCCCCAACCGCATCGGGCAAGGCATCGAATTCGACTACTCCTGCGTTCACGCCACCCTCACCCTGGCGGAAAAATACGAGACCGTCATGGTCAACTGCAACCCCGAAACCGTGTCCACCGACTACGACACGTCTGACAGGCTGTATTTCGAGCCGCTCACCTTCGAAGACGTCCTCGAGGTCTACCACGCCGAACTCGCTGCAGGCCCCGTCAAAGGCGTCATCGTCCAGTTGGGCGGGCAAACCCCCCTGGCACTGGCCCAACGGCTGAAAGACGCAGGCGTGCCCATCCTCGGCACCACGCCCGAAGCCATCGACCTAGCCGAAGACCGCGGACTGTTCGGGCAAGTCTTGGCCGACGCTGGCCTGCCCGCCCCCGCCTTCGGCACCGCCCGCACCCTAGCCCAAGCCGTCACCGTCGCCGACCGCATCGGCTACCCCGTACTCGTCCGCCCCTCCTTCGTACTGGGTGGCCGCGGCATGGAAATCGTCTACGACAAGCCACAACTGGCCGAATACGTGGGCCGCGCCCTCGCCGAACAAGCCGCCAGCCTAGCCACCTCCGGCTCCCTTGCCCTAGCCGCCCCCCTGCTCATCGACAGGTTCCTCGACAACGGCATCGAAATCGACGTCGACGCCCTGTACGACGGTCAAGAACTGTTCCTCGGCGGCGTCATGGAACACATCGAAGCCGCCGGTATTCACTCCGGCGACTCCGCCTGCGTGCTGCCCCCCGTGTCGCTCAGCGCCGCCGAAATCGAGCGCATCTACCAGTCCACCCTAGCCATCGCCCAAGGCGTAGGCGTGCGCGGCCTCATCAACATCCAATACGCCCTCACCAGCGACGTGCTCTACGTCATCGAAGCCAACCCGCGCGCCTCACGAACCGTGCCCTTCGTGTCCAAAGCCACCGGCATCCCCCTCGCCAAAGCCGCCGCCCACGTCATGGTGGGCGAGACCATTGCTTCCTTGCGTGACCGAGGCGTGCTGCCGGAGCACGATGCCCGCTGGCTGGACATCGGCGCCCCCATCGCCGTCAAAGAAGCCGTACTGCCCTTCAAACGCTTCCGCCGCGCCGACGGCCTGGCCGTCGACTCCATCCTGGGTCCAGAAATGCGATCCACCGGCGAAGTCATGGGCTTCGACGTGGACTTCCCCCGAGCCTTCGCCAAATCCCAGGCGGCCGCCTTTGGCGGATTGCCCACCTCCGGGTCCGTGTTTGTGTCCGTGGCCGACCGCCACAAACGTTCCATGGTGTTCCCCGTCAAACGCCTGGTCGAAATGGGCTTCACCATCCTGGCCACCGAAGGCACCGCCCAAGTGCTGCGCCGCAACGGCCTGCCCTGCGAAGTGGTCCGCAAGTTCTCCTCTGGGCGCGGACCGGGCGGCGAACCCACCATCGTTGACCTCATCAACGACGGCCACGTCGAAATGGTCATCAACACGCCCTCAACGGCCACCTCCCGCAACGACGGCTACGAAATCCGGGCCGCCACCACCGCCGCCGACAAGGCCATCGTCACCACGACAGACCAGCTGGCAGCCGCCGTCCAAGCCATCGAAGCCCTGCTGGCAGGCCCCTTCGACGTCGAATCCCTCCAAGAACACACCGCCGAAACCCTAGCCCGCGCAGCCGCCGCTGCGTGAGGTTGGGCAGCGGGGCCATCGGCGGAACGCCTGCCGAAACCACTCGACGCTGGGAAACCCCGCCTCACGCTGAAACGCAACCACCCGAAAGGCACCCCCGCAATGACCCCCTTCGGCACCCGCCTAGCCGCCGCCATGGACAACCTTGGTCCCCTGTGCGTGGGCATCGACCCGCACGCCCCCCTGCTGCGGGCCTGGGGGTTGACCGACGACGTGACGGGCCTGCGCGAGTTCTCCCTGCGGGTGGTGGACGCCCTGGGTGGCCAGGTGGCAGCCTTCAAACCCCAGGCCGCCTTCTTTGAACGGCACGGCTCGGCCGGCATGGCTGTGCTGGAAGAAGTCATCGCTGCCGCCCGCGCCACCGGAACCCTGACCATTGTCGATGCCAAACGCGGCGACATCGGGTCCACGATGGGGGCTTACGCGGAAGCCTTTTTACGGGACGAATCCCCCCTGGCCGGTGACGCCCTGACAGTCTCGCCCTACCTGGGCTTCGGGTCTCTGGCTGGGGCTGCCGGGCTGGCGCACGCGGGCGGTCGCGGCCTCTTCGTCCTGTGCCTCACCTCCAACCCGGAAGGCAAAACCGTCCAACACGCCCGCCTAGCCGACGGCACCACCGTGGCTGCCTCCATCGCCGCCCAAGCCGCTCAAGTCAACGCCAGCGAACTAGCCGAAACAGGCGGGCCGCTGGGTTCCATCGGCCTGGTGGTGGGTGCCACCATCGGCGACGCCGTCCGCGAAACCGGCACCGACCTAGAGGCCGTGCGCGGCCCCTTCCTGGCCCCCGGAGTGGGCGCCCAAGGCGCAGGCGCGGCAGAACTAGCCCACGTTTTCGGCGCCGCCCGCCCGGGAGTCCTCGCCTCCACCTCCCGAGCCGTCCTGACAGCAGGCCCCGACGCCAGCGGCTTACGCGCCGCCGCAGAAGCCGCCACCATCGAGGCCCGCCACGCCCTCCGCAACTAACTCAGCAGTGGGCGCACAGTCGGAGGGCGCACAGTCGGAATCCGTCACCTGGCTCGCTGCCCGGCGCTGTGGAAAGCGTGGGTCTGTCGGGAAAACTAGGTGACTGGTGGGTTCAGCGCGATGCTGCAGGTCAGCGAACCAGGGTGGGGGCGACGACGAGTAGGAGCCAACTGACCACCGGGCCGATGACAACCAGAGCCCAACCCCAGTTGAAGAAGGACTTGTAGGCGGCCTCGCGGCGAGGCTCCTCCGTGTAAGCAATCATCAGGGCGCCGTTCGTGGAGAAGGGAGAGCAATCCACCACGGACGCAGAAATCGCTAGAGCTGCAATGACACCTGCCACCCACAAGTCGCCCGTCAACAAGAAGGGCACCGCCAGGGGAACCAGGGCGGCCAGGATGCCCGTTGTCGAAGCCAAGGCAGACACGACGGCAGCAATGAGCAGAATAACCAAGGCGGCCAGCAGGGGCACACCGATAGCGGCCACCGAGTTGGCCAGCCAATCCACAACCCCCTGATTTTGCAGCAGACCAATATAGGTGACCGTGCCCGTCACCAGCAGGGTAGTAGGCCAGGCAATCTTCTTGACCGAACCCTTGACCAGCGACGGGAAGGCCGAACCCAACACGATAGTCAACGTCAAGGCCGCGAACCCGATGTGCTGGTGGTAGACGAAAGCCAGCACGGCCAGCACAACAATGGCCACCAGCGAAGCAATAAGATCCTTGTCGAAGACGGGCCGCTCCATCTCACCCCCGTGGCTGACCCCCTCAGCATGGTCGGCAACATCCCGGCGGTAGAGGCTCAACCCCCCAAACCGGAAGAAACAAGCCACCACCGTCAACAAAATAAAGACGAACGACGCCGCAAACAGCAGGTTAGGGGACACCGGCAGGCCAGACGTGCCGACAATGCCGTTGATAATCATGCCGTACATGCCGATAGGCCCAAACGAGCCAGCTGACGCCCCCTGAATCACCGCCATACCCATGAGCACCGGGTGAATCCCATACTTCTTCGCCATACCCATCGCAAGAGGGCCAACAATGGCGGCGGCAGCAGGCGTCGCAGCCCCCACACCAGCAATAATGGCGGTAATGACAAACACCACCCAGGGCATGGCCGACACTCGCCCGCCCACCAAGCGGACAGCCCCATAAACCATCGCCCCCACGGCGCCAGCCTTCTCTGCGACAGCAAACAGCAAAGTCACGCCCACAAGGGTGACAAACAAGTCGGTGGGGAAACCGGCGGCAATATCGGCGGCAGGCAGGCCAAAGACCACCGTCCCCACCACCCAGGCTGCCGCCAACGCGGCAGCACCCAAGTGGACGTTACGGACGGTAGCCAGCACAAAAAGCCCGGCCAGAACAAGGATGGAAATCCATTCGGCAGTCACGGGCGGCAAGTATCACCGCACCGGCGGGCCCGCCGTGGGACGTTGGCGCCGCGAGTCCCCTATTGCGTGTTGGTGTGGCTGCGGTCAGCAGGGGAGAGGAGGGTTGCGCGTGACACCGTGCCGTCTTAGTTGTGCCGTCTTACTCGACGACTACTACTCGACAACGACGGCTTCCACCTGCCTGCGAGGGTCGACGCCGCGAGCCCGATTGGCGAGGATGAGGCCGATGGTGGGGAAAAGCAGGGCGGTCAACTTGCCGCCCCCCATCATGGCTGCAGCAAAGGCCGAGTTGAAGGCGCCAGCCTCCAAACCAAGATTGGCCATGACGATGACGACGGCCAGGCCGGTACCCACCAGCAGGGAGGTGGCAGTCCGCTCCTGGAAAGTAGACCCCTTGGGCAGGGTGGCCGAACCGGGCACGCCACGAACCACCAGTTTGAGCACCACAAAGACGGGGATAAACCAGAGGGTTTGCGGGTTGTTGGCCAGGGCGCGCAGGTCGAAGGTTACGCCAGCCCAGACAAAGAACATGGGGATAAAGAAGCCGTAACTGATGCCCTTGACCTTGCGGGCCAGAATCGTGTACACGGTGGCGTCACCCTTGACCAGCAGTTGCCGCACCAAAATACCGGCAGCAAAAGCGCCAATCAGCCGGTCAACCCCCATCGTCACCGCCAGCAGCACCACAGCGCCAACAATGAGGGCCTGCAAACGGACGCCAAACTGGCCCGACGAGTCAATGGTCATGGACTGGACGCGGGCCAGGCCGAAAGGCAGGCCATGACGCATCACCCACAGGGCAGCAGCCACAATAACGGCGAACAGAATGTGCATCCCCAACGCCCACAAGGGGTTGTGGCCGTCGGCGCCCACCAGCACGGCCAAGGCGATGAGAGGGGCAAACTGGCCGATGACACCCGAGGCGATAGTGGCCTGACCTACCTTGGTGGTGATTTCACCGGCGTCATGAACCATCGGGTAAATGGTTCCCAAGGCGGTAGACACGATAGCGCCACCAATAAACACGCCGGTCACCCAGGCGGACGTGGTCCCACCCAAATCCATGCCGTAAGCCATACCCGTCGTAATAGCGATAGCCAACACCAGGCAAAACAGCCAGGACACGGTGGCAATATTCAGTTGCCTGCCCATGAGCGGCTTGAAGTTGGTTTCCACACCGGCCGCGAAAAAGAGCAGCACCACGCCGATAACCCGCAGCCAGTCAATAACATCGCCTGACGACGTGTGCGCCAGCCCCAAAATGGACGGGCCAATGAGCAGGCCCAAGAACATTTCGATGACAGCCACCGGCACGCGAATAAACCGCGACAGGGCCGTAGCGATGACGGGGGCCGCCGCCACAGCAGTCAGCATGACGACAATCGAAATAACAAGGGAGCGATCCACAAGGAGGCCTTTCACATGGGCGCAAGAGTCCAGGCAAGAGAAACAGCGCGGAACGCTGTCCACGCTGAACGATCACGTAAGGTTGCCATGCGCGCATCATGGTCGAGGCATGATCGCGCGCCCGGTAGGGTTACTGCGCCCCATTCCATCATGCGCGCTTGGTCACATGCCGTGCACGAAACATTGGAGAACTTATGTCTTGGCTTGTTCGCGTCGGCAAGGGCGTAGTCATTTCGCTCGGTTTCATTCTGCCGGGAGTTTCCGGTGGCGTGCTCGCCGCCATCCTGGGCCTCTACGAGCGGCTGCTGCGGTTTCTCGCCCACCTGACCCGCGACACCATCAAACAGGTGCTGTTCTTCCTGCCTGTCGGTATCGGCGGTGTACTCGGCCTGGTGCTGCTGTCTGGCCCGCTGGAATGGCTGCTCGACCGCTGGCAGGTGATCGTGTTGTGGGGCTTCGCCGGTGCCATCATCGGGTCACTGCCTGCCCTCTTCCGTGAGTCCACAGCCAAAAAGCCGCGCGACAGCGCCGACTGGGCCTGGCTTATCGGTACCGCCCTGGTGGGCGGCGTGGTGCTCTACCTGCTGCCGTTGATGAACGCCTCCCTGCCCAACAACTTTGCTGGCTTTGTTATCGCCGGTGTGCTCATCGCCTTGGGTGTACTGGTGCCGGGGCTGAGCCCATCCAACCTGCTGCTCATTTTGGGCCTCTTCACACCCATGCTGACGGGCTTCCGTGAAGTGAACATTCTTGGCGTGTTCCTGCCCATCGCCCTGGGTGCTATCGCCGCCATTCTCATCTTCTCCCGGGGCATGGAATCCCTGCTTGACCGCTTCCCGTCGCGGGTCTACCACTTCATTATCGGCCTAGTCATCGCCTCGACAGTGCTCATTGTGGTGCCTACCCATTCTGAGGAGGCCATCGACTACACGGGTTCAACAGCAACCACCATCGTGCTGGCCGTGGTGGTTTTCGTTGCGGGTCTGGCCTTGGGCTTGTGGATGGCAAGGTTGGAAGACAAGTACAAGGTGGCTGAGGTCGTCGAGGAAACAGCCTCCGCGATAGCATCGACCAGTGACTGACCGACCAGTGACTGATTCAGACCTTTCTCTCGTCGAGGCGGAGATTCTCAGCCGCAACCCGGAACACGACTTCGAGCCGACTCTGGGGCGGGTGCAGCGGGTGATGGAACTGTTGGGCGACCCCCAGCGGGCCTACACGGTGATCCACTTGACCGGAACCAACGGTAAAACGTCTACTGCCAGGATGGTGGAGTCACTGGTGCGGGCTCACGGCCTGCGCACCGGCCTGTTCACGTCCCCCCACCTGACCTCCATCACCGAACGCATCCAGGTGGACGGCGACCCCATCACACCTGAGCGGTTCGTGGAAATCTGGGAGGACGTGGCCCCCTACATTGGGGTGGCCGACCGTGAATCCCAGGAGGCAGGCGGGCCGCGCCTCAGCTTTTTCGAAGTGCTCACCGTCATGGCTTTCGCCGCCTTTGCTGACGCCCCCATTGACGTGGCCGTTATCGAAGTGGGCATGGGCGGTGAATGGGATTCCACCAACGTGGCCGACGGCCAGGTAGACATCATCACCCCTATTGCCCTCGACCATGAACGTTGGCTGGGGTCTAGCCTGGAAGATATTGCCTCCACCAAGGCGGGCATCATCAAACCCCTGCCCGATGGCAGGGCGGCCACTGTGATCCTTGCCAACCAAGGCGCCGATGATGCGGGGGGGAGCGATGACCACGACCGCGTCACCGCCATCATCCGCGACCGAGCCGCCACCGTAGGAGCCCGCCTGATCCGTGAAGGCTTCGACCTGGAAGTGGTGTCCCGGCAGTTGGCTGTGGGCGGGCAGGTGATCGACCTGCGCACCACGTCCGGCCTCTACACGGGCATCTACCTGCCCTTGCACGGCCAACACCAGGCCCACAACGCCCTGCTGGCCTTGGCTGCCGTCGAAGCCCTGCTTTCTGGGGGAGGGGCGCTCAACCCGGCCCGCGTAGAGGAAGGCTTCGGCAAGGTCACCTCGCCGGGCCGCCTGGAACTCTTGCGCACCAGCCCCACCGTGATTGTCGACGTGGCCCACAACCCGCACGGGACGCAGGCCCTGGTGGCGGCCCTGGATGAAGCCTTCGACTTCACCCGCCTCATCGGCGTTGTCGCCGTGCTGGGTGACAAAGACACCGAAGGACTCCTGGGAGCCCTGGAACCGGCCTTGACCCAGGTGGTCATCACCGCCAACTCGTCGGCGCGCTGCACCGACCCAGAAGACCTGGCTGTCATCGCCCGCGACGTGTTCGGCGACGACCGCGTCCACGTCGCCGCTCGCCTAGACGAAGCCCTGGCACTGGCCACCGACCTGGCCGAAGCAGACGACGCCGTCGGCGTGGGCCTGGGCACCGGCGTGCTCGTCACCGGCAGCGTCATCACCGTGGCCGACGCCCGTATTCTGTTGGGCCGCGGCTGACGGCGCAGGGCACGTCAAGCACAACCCCACACCAGTGCTGTTGAATAGGGGCTGTGAAGAAGCTCGTTGACGACCCGGCCAACGCGGTCACCGACTCCCTGGCCGGTTTCGCCCTAGCCCACGCGGACACCGTCGCCGTCCACGGCATCGACCCGTCAACACTGGCCCGCACCGGCCCCGTCTACGCCACCCGCAAACAGCCAGCCCCCCACGGCACGGTGGCAGTGATCTCCGGCGGAGGCAGCGGACACGAGCCCCTGCACATCGGATTCATCGGCGAAGGAATGCTCGACGCCGCCGTACCCGGCCCCATGTTCACCTCACCCACCCCCGACTGCATATATGAGGCAATCCGGGCCGCCCACGCAGGGGCAGGCGTGCTGCTCATCGTCAAAAACTACACAGGTGACGTGCTCAACTTCGACATGGCCGCCGACCTGGCTGCCGACGACGGCATCGCCGTGCGCACCGTCATCGTCGAAGACGACGTGGCCGTCGAAAACTCCCTCCACACCATCGGCAGGCGCGGCGTAGCCGGAACCCTGCTAGTCGAAAAAATCGCTGGCGCAGCCGCAGCCCGCGGAGACTGCCTTGACGATGTGGCCGCCGTCGCCCAACACGTCATCGACAACGTGAGATCCATGGGGGTAGCCCTCACCCCCTGCACCGTGCCGCAAATAGGCCGCCCCAGCTTCGACCTGCCAGCCGATGAAATCGAAATCGGGATAGGAATCCACGGCGAACCCGGACGCTACCGGGCACCTGTCGCCCCCGCCAGCACCATCACCCGCGACATTCTCGACCCCGTCATCGCCGACCTTCGCGTGAACGACGGCGAAAAAGTGCTGCTCTACGTCAACGGCATGGGGGCCACACCACTCAGCGAGTTGTACATCATCTACGGGGCCGCCCGGCGTCTCTGTGACGAACGTGGCATCATTGTCGACCGATCCCTCGTCGGTGACTACGTCACATCGCTGGAAATGCAAGGCGCATCGGTCACTCTGCTCCGCCTTGACGACGAACTGACCGCCCTGTGGGATGCACCCGTCAACACCGTCACCCTGGCCTGGTGAGACAAGGCCTGCCGTGAACGTGCCGGAAACCCTCTACACTCTGCCCCGATGACATCTTCACTCCCCGCCCCCACCGACGCCTCTGCGCGTGATGCCATTGCGCATGGTTCTGTTGTGCATGGTTCTGTTGTGCTTGATGCCGCCTGGGTTAGCCGGTGGGCCGCCCTCGCTGCACAAGCCATCGCCGCCAACGAAAACCTGCTCACCGAACTCGACCGGCAGATCGGTGACGGTGACCACGGAATCAACATGGTGCGCGGCTGGACAGCCGTCGCCGACAAACTCGCCCAGCAGGCCAGTGAGCCACAAACCGTCGGCGACGTGCTCAAAACCATCGCCACCACCCTCATGTCCACCGTAGGCGGAGCCGCTGGCCCCCTCTACGGGACAGCCTTTCTGCGGGCCAGCAAGGTGACCGCCCGGCCCGTCATCGACGCCCACGGCCTGGTCTCCCTCATCGAAGCCGCCCAAGAAGGCATCGAAACCCGTGGGCGCGCCAGCGCCGGTGAAAAAACGATGATTGACGCCTGGCAGCCCGCCGCTCACGCAGCAGAAACCGCCGCCACCGCCCACCCTGCACACGCGCTGGCTGTGCTCCAAGCCGCCGCCGCCGCCGCCGATGCAGGAGCCACCGCCACCATCGGCCTGCTGGCCACCAAAGGTCGGGCCAGTTATTTAGGTGACCGATCCATCGGGCATGAAGACCCTGGCGCCCGGTCGACAGCGATCATCCTGCAGGCCGCCGTTGAGGCTGCCGCAGTCGCTGACGTTGAGGCTGCTTCTGCGGCGGTAGTTGGCGTTGAAGCCGCTGGTGCTGAGGTGGCTGAGGAAACCGCCGCATGACAGCGGCCCCCGTCGCCATCGTGCTGGTCTCCCACTCGGCAGCCCTGGCCGCAGGTGCCGCCCAACTGGCCGGGCAAATGGCCCCCGACGTGCACTGCATCGGCTGCGGCGGCCTAGCCGACGGCAGCCTGGGAACCATCATCGACCCCGTTGAAACCACCATCGGACAGGCCCTAGACAGCGCGGCAAGCGTTGTTGTGCTGGCCGACCCCGGCTCGGCAGTTATGACCGTCGAAACCGCCATCGACCTGCACGACGAATGGGCAGGCCGGGTACTACTGGCCCGCGCCCCCTTCGTCGAAGGAGCCGTCGCCGCAGCCGTCGCCGCACAAGCAGGCGGAACCCTCGACGCCGTGAACCTTGCCGCCACGCAAGCCAGCCACATGTGGAACGAGGTGCCGTCGGGCATGAGCCCGCAGGGTGAGCAAGAGGGCAGCCCCGACCGCCGAAACCATCCAGCAGACGACGCGACAGACAGTGAACCTGACAGTGATCCTGATAGTGATCCTGACGGCGACACAGTGACCGGCACCGTCGCTGTCCCCAACCCCCTAGGCCTGCACGCCCGACCCGCCGCCGTCGTCGCCCGTCACGTCTCGGCCTTCGGCGTGCCCACCACCATCAACGGGGCCGACGCCTCATCGGTGCTCATGCTCATGGCCCTCGAAGCCCGCCAAGGCCACACCCTCACCGTCACCGCCACCGGCGACCGCGCCCAACAAGCCGTCGACAGCGTCATCGACCTCATCAGCGCAGGATTTGGCGAAATCTGATCGGCCCGCCGCAAGGCTGGTGCGGGCGTTTTGACCTAGACCATGATCGCCGCGTATGCTGGCCTGCGGTGTTTTGCGTCCAGAAGCCGTTTTAGCACGTCATCAAGCACAAGCCACCAACCACATCTATCCGCACTACTTTCCTGTCCGCATCGGAGCATTTTTTACATGACCATCTCCACCACGAAGTCCGCCCCCCAGGTCGCCATCAACGACATCGGCACCGCAGAGGACTTCCTTGCCGCCATCGACGCCACCATCAAAACTTTTGACGATGGCGACATCATCGAAGGCACCGTAGTCAAGGTCGACCACGACGAGGTTCTCCTCGACGTCGGTTACAAGACCGAAGGCGTCATCCCCAGCCGCGAACTGTCCATCAAGCACGACGTCGACCCCGACGAGGTCGTCTCCGCTGGTGACAAGATCGAAGCCCTCGTCCTCACCAAAGAGGACAAGGAAGGCCGACTCATCCTGTCCAAGAAGCGCGCCCAATACGAGCGCGCCTGGGGCACCATCGAGAAAGTCAAGGAAGAAGACGGCGTCGTCACCGGTACCGTCATCGAGGTCGTCAAGGGTGGCCTCATCCTCGACATCGGCCTGCGCGGCTTCCTGCCCGCCTCACTCGTGGAGATGCGTCGCGTCCGCGACCTCGGCCCCTACATTGGCAAAACCATCGAAGCCAAGATCATCGAACTCGACAAGAACCGCAACAACGTGGTTCTGTCCCGCCGCGCCTGGTTGGAGCAGACCCAGTCCGAGGTTCGCTCCACCTTCCTCCAAACCCTGCAAAAGGGTCAGGTTCGCCCCGGTGTGGTCTCTTCCATCGTCAACTTCGGTGCCTTCGTGGACCTGGGCGGCGTAGACGGTCTCGTCCACGTCTCCGAACTGTCATGGAAGCACATCGACCACCCCTCCGAGGTTGTCGAAGTAGGCCAGGAAGTCACCGTCGAAGTTCTCGACGTCGACTTCGACCGTGAGCGCGTCTCCCTGTCGCTCAAAGCCACCCAGGAAGACCCCTGGCAGACCTTCGCCCGCACCCACGCCATCGGCCAGGTTGTGCCCGGTAAGGTCACCAAGCTGGTTCCCTTCGGTGCCTTTGTCCGCGTCGAAGACGGCATCGAAGGCCTGGTGCACATCTCCGAACTGGCTGTCCGCCACGTCGAACTGCCCGAACAGGTTGTCACCGTCGGCCAAGACGCCTTCGTCAAGGTCATCGACATCGACCTGGAACGCCGCCGCATCTCCCTGTCCCTCAAGCAGGCCAACGAAGGTGTGGACCCGGAGTCCGAAGACTTCGACCCCGCCCTC
>JAITCK010000055.1 GCA_031283115.1 Cellulomonadaceae bacterium
CAAGAATGTAGTGGAGTAGCAGGCTGGTAGGTAGCACCGAGTAGAGAACTTCCGTGCGTACCCGCACCGGGTCTACGGCCTGGCCGTCAATGTGGTCGGCGACAACAAAGCGGGCAACATTGGCTCCGGCTGCGGTGACGTAATAGTTGTTGCGACCGATACGGGGGTTGACTTCGAAGAAGGCGAAGCGGCCATCGCGCGGGTCAACTTTGACATCAAAGTTGGCGAACCCGCGGTAGCCGGTTGCTTGCAGGAAGGCGTGGGCCTGGTCGAACATGTCTCCCAGGTCGCCAGTGATCATGGCTGCCGGGTTGCCTAAACCGTTGGGTGTGTGTTCTTCCAGCAGCACGTGGGCGCCAGCCACCAGGGTGACCTGGCCGCCCTGGTCGACGTAGGCGGTGATGGATCGCATCTGCGTGTCGTCGCCAGGGATGAGTTCTTGGGCGACAAACCTGCCCGTGAACCCTGCCGTCCGCAGGCGAGCCCACAGGTTGTCCAGGTCAACTTGGGAGGCAATCTCGAAGACTTTGCGTTTGCCAGGGAACTCGACGTCTTGATAGTCGGCGCTGCTTGCCGCCTTGGCGATGAGGGGGTAGCCCACGTCGACGGCTGGCGGCGTCCAACCTGCGTCAGCAGCCTGGGAAAAGTCGACGACGACGGTGCGCGGGACAGCCAAACCCACCTGCTCAGCCAGTTCAGCGAAGGTGGCCTTGTCGCTGACCCGGTCAAGCACCTGCTCGTCAAGGAAGGGCAGCACGTATCCGGCCGCTTCCAACTCGCTGCGGGCCCGCACTACGGTGCGTACCAGCCAGTCGGAGTTGGCCAGCAGGATGAGCCGCCTGGCCGGGTTGGCGGCTAGGGCGGCAGCAGCCACCTGGACGGCAGCGTCAACGAGTTGGCGTTCGTCGTGCGAATCGGCGACGGTAATGTTGCTGATGATGCGACTGTCCGCGATAGGGCCGGGCACCAGTCCAGAGATCACCGTCGATGTCACGCCGTACTGCTCGTGGAAGGCGCGAGCGTAGGCATACACACCAATATCACCGCCGAGGATGACCGGGAAGATATCTGGCCTGGGGGTTGCGGGCTGTGCAGCGGCAGTCACGCCCCTCACACCTCCGACTCGGTATGGTCACCTGTCCATTCGACGTGGAAGGTGCCGGCACGGTCGACCCTGTGATAGGTGTGGGCACCAAAGAAGTCGCGTTGGGCTTGGATGAGGGCGGCAGGCAGGCGGTCGGCCCGGACGCCGTCGTAGTAGGACAGGGAGGAGGCGAAGGCCGGGACGGGCACGCCGTGGGTGGCGGCTTGGACGACAACGCGACGCCAGGCGGCCACACCCTTGGCCACCTCGCCGGTGAAGTAGGGGTCGGCGAGAAGGAGGGGCAGTTCCGGGTTGCGTTCGTAGGCCTCCGTGATGCGGTCCAGGAAGCGGGCGCGAATGATGCAGCCACCCCGCCAGATGCGGGCCATAGCGCCGCGGTCAATGTTCCAGTCGTTTTCTGCCGAGGCTGCAGCAATCTGGTCGAAGCCCTGCGAGTAGGCGACCACCTTGGAGGCGTACAAGGCTAGACGGACATCCTCGATGAAGGCTTGACGGGCGTCCACGTCGGTGATGACGGCGAAGGGTTCCGCGTCAGCAGGCAGGGCCGCGCGGGCGGCCTGGCGCTGGGGTACCGACCCGGACAGGGCGCGGGCAAAGGTTGCCTCGGCGATACCGGTGATGGGAACACCCAGGTCGAGGGCGTTTTGTACCGTCCAGCGGCCGGTGCCTTTCTGCTCGGCCTCATCCAAGATAATGTCGACAAAGGCCTTGCCGGTGACGTTGTCCACGTGGCCAAGCACAGTGGCGGTGACGTCGATAAGGAAGGATTCAAGGTCGCCGGAGTTCCACTGGGTGAAAATGTCGGCAATCTCAGCGGCAGATGCACCCAAGCCCAGCCGGAGCAGGTCGTAGGCTTCAGCAATCAACTGCATGTCGGCGTATTCGATGCCGTTGTGGACCATCTTGACAAAGTGGCCAGCACCGTTAGGACCCACGTAGGTGCAGCAGGGCACGTCACCTGCCGGGCCAGCCTTAGCAGAAATGTTTTCGAAGATGGGGCCTAGCCACTTGTAACTTTCAGGCGAGCCACCAGGCATGATGGCCGGGCCGTTGAGCGCGCCCTCTTCACCACCGGACACGCCCGACCCTACAAAGTGCAGGCCCTTGGCAGCTAGGGCAGCCTCGCGGCGAATAGTGTCTGGGAAGTGGGCGTTACCGCAGTCGATGATGATGTCGCCCTCGTCAAGCAGGGGTACCAACTCGTCAATGACGGCGTCGGTGGCGGCGCCAGCTTTGACCATGATGATGACTTTGCGGGGGCGAGCCAGAGAGGCAACAAAGTCCTCAGTGGATTCGCTAGGAATGAAGGTGCCTTCACCGCCAGCCTCGTCAATGAGAGACTGCGTTTTGGCGTAACTGCGGTTGTGGATGGCAACGGTGTAGCCGTGACGGGCAAGGTTTCGGGCAAGGTTGCGACCCATCACAGCAAGGCCGGTCACACCAATCTCAGCAAGGTTTTCCATAAGGCTCTAGCCTAGCCGCCTTGCGGCGCGCCTTCGCCCCACTGACGCAGGTGGCCGCCTACGGTTGCACCGTGACATCGCAGTCCCCGCAGGTTCCCCCCCGGTTCATGGAGGCATTGGACTCCATGCGCGGGATGCGTTTACGCCCTGAAGTGAAACTCACTGAGATTCCCGGCCCCAGCGCTATCGCCCCCTTCACGGTGGCCTTCAACGCCGTGGTGATCGCCCACGGCAGCGAGTTGGCGACGGGACGTTTTGTGCTGCTCCATGACCCTGACGGCCAGTCGGCCTGGCATGGGGACTTCCGTATCATCACCTTGACCTGTTCCCCCATCGACCCGGAGGTTGCAGGCGACCCCATGTGTGAGGAAGTCGCCTGGACCTGGGTGACCGATGCTGCCGACGATGTGGGTGTGGACACCCTGGCCTTGGGTGGAACGGTCACCCGCATCACGTCCACCCCCTTTGGCACCCTGGCTCACGCCGGGCACGGCAGTAACGGTAACGGCAGCGGTGAAGAGAGCGAACCCCATGAGGCTGACATTGAGATTCGCGCCTCGTGGACGCCAGCAGACACAAATATTGGCGCCCACGTCCACTTGTGGGCGGGCATCCTTACCACCGCCTGCGGCCTGCAACCCCTGCCCGAAGGAGTGATCGCTTTGACTCCCCGACGTTTAGCCTCCCGCTAACCTGCACATTGGCATGTGCAGGCGGGCCGTGCACTGTGATGGTGCAGATGAACTGATGATGGAACTGAACCGATGAGCGCTCCCGCGCAGATTCCCGACGGGTTGACTACCGTCCCCCACACTGAACCGGAGGGTGGCGTCCCCACCGTCATCGACTCACCGCGCGCCTTCGAGCGGACCATTGCTGCCTTCGCCGCAGCCTCCGGCCCGGTTGCCGCCGATGCTGAACGAGCCTCCGGCATCCGGTACGGCCAGGCCACCTACCTGGCCCAGTTGAAGCGGGCAGGAGCAGGGATTGCCCTCATCGACCCTGTCGCCTTACCTGACCTGTCTGCCCTAGGGAAGGCTATCGGTGATGCCGAGTGGATTCTGCACGCCGCCTCCCAGGATCTTCCCGGCCTGGCCGACCACGGCCTGACTCCGGCCCGGCTTTTCGACACCGAACTTGCTGCCCGCCTGCTGGGGATACCGCGGGTGGGTTTGGCCTCCATCGTGGCCGAATGTTTGGGCCTGGAGTTGGCTAAAGAGTTTTCCAACGTGGACTGGTCGAAACGACCCCTTCCTGCCGACTGGCTCCGTTACGCCGCCCTTGACGTTGACGTTCTCATTGAGTTGCGTGACGTGCTGGCTCAGCGCTTGGCTGATGCGGGGAAGCTTCAGTGGGCGTTACAAGAGTTTGAGGCTGTCCGCACAACGCCCCCTGCTGAACCGCGAGTTGACCCCTGGCGGCGCACATCAGGCATCACCGCCTTCAAGGATGCGCGGCGCCTGGCTGTGGTTCGAGCCCTCTGGCAGGCGCGGGAAGACAGCGCCCGCAACCGCAACATTGCGCCAGGCCGTGTTCTGCCTGACCGGGCTATTGTCGCGGCCGCGCAGGCTCTTCCCCGCACGGCAGGTCAACTGGTGCGTGTCAGCGAGTTTGCCGGTCAAGGCCAGCGCCGCCGGGCAGCGCAGTGGCAGCGCGCCATTGACGAAGCCTTGAATCTGCCGGAATCGGCCCTGCCGTCAACAAAGGGGCCCCACAAGGAGGGGCCACCGCAACCGCGCATGTGGGAGCGGCGCAAACCCGAAGCTGCTGGTCGCCTGGCCGCAGCCAGAGAGTTTATGGCGGCCGCCAGTGAGGAACTGTCTACTCCGGTAGAGAACCTGCTCCCCCCGGAGGCCTTGCGCCGTCTCTGCTGGCAACCTCCGATGCCTGTCACGGCAACGACTGTGGCCGATGCTTTGCATACCCACGGCGCCCGCCCCTGGCAGGTGGAACTCTTTGCCGCTCCGCTGTCGAAAATCCTCAAAGCGCTGGGAACGTAAAAGGCTGAGGGCATCAAAGGAAAGGGCGGGATCACTACCAGCCGCGGTCGGCCAGGCGCATGGGGTTGGGTTCAGCTTCGACGTTGATCCCCACCATGGCTTCGCCGAGGCCACGGGAGACGCGGGCGAAGACGTCGGCGTCGTCGTAGAAGGTGGTGGCTTGGACGATGGCTTTGGCCCGGTCGGCAGGGTTGCCGGACTTGAAGATGCCCGAGCCGACGAACACGCCTTCGGCACCCAACTGCATCATCATGGCGGCGTCGGCGGGGGTGGCGATGCCGCCTGCGGTGAAGAGAACGACAGGCAGTTTGCCGGTGCGGGCTACCTCGGCCACCAGGTCGTAGGGGGCTTGGAGTTCTTTGGCGGCCACATACAATTCGTCGTAGGCCATGGAGGTCAGGCGGTTGATTTGGGCGCGGATCTGCCGCATGTGGGTGGTGGCGTTGGAGACGTCGCCGGTGCCGGCCTCGCCCTTGGAGCGAATCATGGCGGCGCCTTCGGTGATGCGGCGCAGGGCTTCACCCAGGTTGGTGGCCCCGCAGACGAAGGGGACGGTGAAGGCGAACTTGTCGATGTGGTTGGTGTAATCGGCGGGGGTGAGCACTTCGGATTCGTCGATGTAGTCCACGCCCAGGGATTGCAGCACTTGGGCTTCGACAAAGTGGCCGATGCGGGCCTTGGCCATGACGGGGATGGACACGGCCTTGATGATGCCGTCGATCATGTCCGGGTCGCTCATCCGAGATACGCCGCCTTCGGCGCGAATGTCAGCGGGCACTCGTTCTAGGGCCATGACGGCGACGGCGCCAGCGTCTTCAGCGATTCTGGCCTGTTCGGGGGTGACGACGTCCATGATGACGCCCCCCTTGAGCATTTCGGCCATGCCGCGCTTGACGCGGGCGGTTCCTACGCCGGTGGGGGCGTCAGCAGCGGTTACGGGGGCGTCAGTGTGGGCAGTCTCGATAGTCACGCCCTGCATCTTAGCCGTGATGCAGGGGCAGGTTTCCCTCGTTGTCATCGAGTTCCACGGTTTGTGGCATTGGCGCGTACCCGGCCAGGCGGAACCAGCGCACATACCAGTGACGGCGAGCCCGCACGGATTGGGCGACGGCCTCATTGTGGAAGCGGCGGGCCAGTTGGGCGCGGTACCAGGCGGCAGCCAGGGCTGCAGCCAGTTGGCTTCCGGCCGGGTCAGCGTTGAGTTCCGCGAGGTCGCCTGCGTCGTCCAGGGCTGACCGCAGGGTCGCAGACAGGGTGGATTCTTCTCGTTCCCGCTGGTCGCCTAGGGAGTCTGCGTGCAGGGCCCGGTTGACGGCCTCGCCGGGGCTGATGGTTGCGTCGTCGTCGAGGACGGCGTAGGCGGCATCGGCGACGACGATGGCTGAGGCGGGGTCGAGTAGGCCGGAGGTGGCCAGGTCGACGGCTGCGGAGGCCCGGCGAACCAGTTGGGCGTCCAGGGCCATGCGGGATGCCGAGACTTTGCGGTGCAGGCGGTCGAGCCGGTTGGCGGTCACCCACAGGGTGGTGCCGAAGACGGCGAGCACGAGCACGCAGACGAGGACGATTTCTGCCCACCGCATTTATCGACTCCTTCTCATGCTTGCCATGATCGACCTTTGACGGGGGGGGGGATGGCTGCTTGGGCGGCGACGGCCATGTCGTAGACGGCTTCGATTTGGCTGGTCACAGTGGACCAGTCGTAGCGTTTGACCCAGGTGGCGGCGTGTTCGCGGCGGGCCTGGGTGGCGGGGCGGTCGGTCAGGGCGTCGATGATGACGCGGGCCAAGTCGGCGCTGTCGCCGTTGCGGAAGAGGGCTCCTGCGCGGCCTTCGTCGAGTACACGACGAAAGGCGCCGATGTCGCTGGAGATGACGCCCGCCCCGGCGCTCATGGCTTCGACCAGCACAATACCGAAGCTCTCCCCCCCGGTTTGCGGGGCAACGTAAAGGTCGACTGAACTCAAGAGGGCAGATTTTTCGCTGTCACTGATGCCGCCAAGGAAGTCCACTGAGGCGGCGTGGGCGCCCAGGCTGGCCAGGGCTGTGGCCTTGCCTTCGTCACCTTTCCCGGCGATGAGAAAGCGGGCTTTGGGGTAGCGGAGCAGTATGTCAGGGATGGCTTGGGTGAGAACGGGCAGGCCTTTGCGGGGTTCGTCCAGGCGGCCCAGAAAGCAGATGGTGGGGCTGTCGTCCAGGCCGGGAAGTTTTTGCCCCTGCCAGGCGGGGTTGGGTGGGACGTCGGTAAAGGCGCTGGTGTACACCCCGTTGGGGATGATGATGGCGTCTCCGCCGACATGGTCGATGACGGTGCGGCGGGCGTCCTCAGACACGGCGATGCGGGCGGCGATTTTTTCTAGGCTTTGCCGCAGCAGGGGGTAGGCCACTTGCAGGGCCCGGGATCGGGCTTGGGCCGAATGGAAGGTGGCTACCACCGGCACGTCGGCCTCCCAGAGGGCCAACATGGACAGGGAGGGCACCATGGGTTCGTGAATGTGGAGCAGGTCGAAGTCGTTTGCTTCGATCCAGCGGCGCACGCGGGCGGCCATGCGGGGGCCGAAACTGAGTCGGGCCACGGAGCCGTTGTAACGCACGGCGATGGCTTTGCCTGCCGGGGTGACGTGTTCGGGGACATCGGTGTCGTCGTCGGCGGGGGCGAGCACAGACACGAAATGGCCGCGCTGGGTGAGGGCTTGGGCTAGGTCGCGGATGTGGAACTGCACTCCCCCGGGCGCGTCAAAGGAGTAGGGGCAGACGATGCCGACGCGCAGGGCCCGGCCCGTCATGTGGCCGTCTCCCCCGTGTATCGGGTGGGGTCAAGGTCGGCGACGAAGACTCGTTGGAGCATGTGCCAGTCTTCGGTGTGGGTGACCAGAGCATCGGTGAGGGCGTCCACCCAGCCTTGGGTCATGGTGGCTACCTGCTGGCGGCGGCGTTGGGATGCTGTCAACGTCGGGTCGGCGGCAGCGTCGATGGGGGGCACGGGTATGGGCGGGTAAAAGTGGAGGACGATACCCCAGGGGTTGCCTGCTTGGCGGCGGCGGGGGCCGCGCAGGCGTTCGTAGTAGACGCCCAGGGGGATCAGGTCGACGCCTGCGGTCAGGGCCAGGGTGGCTGGTCCGGCGGCTACCCTGGCTGGGTGGCCAACCAAAGTGACTTCCACGCCGGAGGCGGTGAGGTCGCGGTCGGCTAGGAGGGGGACGATGCGGTGGCCGTCTTTGGCGCCGCGCACCAGGGAACGGAACACGTCGCTGTCGCCTAAACCTAGCACCTCAATCCCTAGTGACCTGCGGAAAGAGACGAACTCGTTGTACAGTTCGACGGGTTTGAGTTTTTCGGCGACTGTGAGGACGGGGGCTAGGTGGGGGGTGGCCCAGGCCCCGGCCAAGTCCCAGTTGCCCATATGCCCTAGGGCTAGGGCGGCGGAGGCTTGACCGTCAAAAACCTGCTGGACATGCTGGGGGTTTTCGACGCGAACGCGGGCGGCGATTTGCTCAGGTGTCGCCCCGTGCAGGGTGAAGGCTTCGCGGAAGTAGCGCAGGTAACTACGCATTCCGGCCCGGCTGAGCCTGCGGATGCTGCGGGCGTCTAGGTCGGGTCGGATGCGGGCATAGTTGGATTCCATGCGGCGCACCCCCTTGCCCCGCATCAGCCACATGACATCGGCGCCGATAAAGAACCCGGCCCGCAGCAGGGGGGCAGGCACGCGCACGGCGTTGCGGAAGGCCCACAAGTAGGCGCGGGCGGTAAAGGTCAGGCGATCCGATGGGGCCGGGGTGGTCGGTTCAGCCATTCGGCTGCTCCGTCTGCTGGCCTGTGGGCTGGTCTAGCGGCGCGCGACCCAACTGCTGACGCACGGCCCGCATCCGCTCGATCACCGTCCAGAAAGACCCGACAGCGATGATGGTCAGGCAGGCGGCGGCGGCAATGACGGGCAGGCCTAACTGGATAAAGCCGACCGGAACTAGGGCGCCGACGAGGCGGAGCCAGCGCTCAAAAATGCCGACGTGGGCGAAAGCCCCCATGGATTCGGCCTTGGCCCGCACGTAAGACACCACGCCGCCGATGATGAGGCAGGCCAGGGCTGCAATGGCCGCCCAGGTGAAGGCCCAGGCGGGCGAGGCGGCAACAGGAGCCCCCCACAGGGTGTGCGGGGCCGCATCGTGCGATGCCAGTGTGAAATAGAGGGCGATACCCATAAACACGGCCCCGTCGGCGAACCGGTCCATGGTGGAATCGAGGAAGGCGCCAAACTTGCTGGCCGTGCCGGACAGGCGGGCCAGCACGCCGTCCAGGGAGTCGAAGAGGGCGAAAATGCCGATCAGTAGGGCTCCCCAGAAGAGGTGGCCGGCAGGCAGGAGCCACAGGGCCAGGGTGCAGGTGACGACGGTTCCGGCGATGGTCACAGCGTCGGGGGTGACTCCCAGGCGCATGAGGCCTTTGGCCAGGGGGGTGAAGATGGCTCCGATGACGGAGCGCAAGCCTTGATACATCGTCAGTTTTCGTCTTTCGGTGTGGTGGCGCCGGGCCAGGCGGCGGCCAGGCGGTCGCGGGTGTCGCCGAGCAGTTCGGGCAGGGCCTTGGTGTGTCCAACAATAGGCAGGAAGTTGGCGTCGCCTTGCCAGCGGGGCACGATGTGCTGGTGCAGGTGGGCGCCGATTCCTGCCCCGGCAATGTCACCCTGGTTGATGCCAAGGTTGAATCCTTGCGGACCGTAGACGGCTGTCAGGGTGCGAATGGCTGTTTTGGTGAGGTCGGCCAGTTCGGCGGTTTCTTCTGCTGTCAGGTCGATGTAGGCGGCCACATGCCGGTAAGGCAACACCATGAGATGCCCCGAGTTGTAGGGGTACAGGTTGAGAATGACAAAGCAGGTTCGCCCACGATGGACAAGCAGCCGGTCGACATCGTCGGTGCTGTCAGCCGGGTCCAGCCCGCAGAAGGGGCAGGTCGACTCCCCCGTGTCGGCAGGCTTGTTTTCCCCCTTGATGTACACCATCCGATGCGGAACCCACAGTCGCCCCATCCCATCGTCCGGCAGGGGCCAGTGCCCCTGGCCTGCCTGGTCAATCGACGGGAGGGGGGACGAGTTCTGGGGGGTGCTCACACTTGTTCCCGGGATTCGACGGCGGCGATGATGCGGTTGATGGCTTCATCGACGGGGACGCCGTTGTCTTGGCGGCCGTCGCGGTAGCGGAAACTGACAGCTCCGGCGGCCTCGTCTTCACCGCCTGCGATGAGCACAAAGGGGACTTTCTCTTTGGAGGCGTTGCGGATTTTCTTGCCGAACCGGTCGTCAGACAGGTCGATGTCGGCTCGGATGCCGCGGGCTCGCAGTTTTGCCACCACGTCGCGCAGGTAGTCGTCGAAGGCTTCGGCTACGGGTACGGCCAGCACTTGGACGGGGGCCAGCCAGGCAGGGAAAGAGCCTGCATAGTGCTCAATGAGCACGCCCATAAAGCGCTCGATGGAACCAAACTTGGCGGAGTGGATCATCACCGGTTGTTGGCGGCTGCCGTCGGGGGCCGTGTATTCCAGGCCAAACCGGGCGGGCTGGTTGAAGTCGTATTGGACGGTGCCCATCTGCCAGGTGCGGCCGATAGCGTCCTTGGCTTGAACAGAGATTTTGGGGCCGTAGAAGGCGGCGCCGCCGGGGTCGGGCACCAGGTCGAGGCCGGTGTCGCGGCCTACCTGCTCCAAGATGGCGGTGGCTTTAGCCCAGTCCTCATCCGAGCCGACAAACTTGTCCGGCTTGGAATCGTCTCGGGTGGACAGTTCCAGGTAGAAGTCGCTCAAGCCAAAGTCTTTGAGCACCGACAGCATGAAGGCCAGCAGGTGTTTGACCTCGCCGGGAGCCTGGTCGGGGGTGACGTAGGAGTGCGAGTCGTCTTGGGTGAGGCCGCGCACGCGGGTCAAGCCCTGGACAACGCCACCCTTCTCATACCGGTAGACGGTACCGAACTCGAAGAGGCGGATGGGTAGTTCGCGGTAACTGCGGCCCCGCGAGGAGAAGATGAGGTTGTGCATGGGGCAGTTCATGGCTTTGAGGCGGTACCGCTGCACGGGCAGGTCGGGCCGGTCCTCATCGGCGAATTCCATGGCCGGGAACATGGTGTCCGCGTAATAGGGCAGGTGGCCGGACGTGTAGAAGAGGTCTTCCTTAGAAATGTGGGGGGTGCCCACGTAACTGAAGCCTTCTTCGATGTGGCGTTGGCGCACGTAATCTTCCATGACCCGTTTGATGACGCCGCCCTTGGGGTGGAAGAAGGGCAGGCCAGACCCGACCTCCTCATGGAAGCTGAACAGGTCTTGCTCGACGCCGATGCGGCGGTGGTCGCGGCGCTCGGCCTCAGCCAGCCGGTCCAGATGGGCCTTGAGGTCATCCTTGGAGGGCCAGGCCGTCCCATACACCCGCTGGAGGGAGGCGTTGGCCTGGTTGCCCCGCCAGTAGGCGGCAGCCGACCGCATCAACTGGACGCCCTGGCCGATCAGGCGGGTGTTGGGCAGGTGGGGGCCGCGGCACAAGTCTTTCCATACGATGGTCTCTGATTCCCGACCGGCGCCACGGACATTGTCGTAGATGGTCAGTTCGCCGCCGCCCACCTCAACCGACTCGTCGCCATCTGCGGACGCGCCCGAGCCTTTGAGGCCAATGAGTTCCAGTTTGTAGGGCTCGGAAGCCAGTTCAGTGCGGGCCTCATCTTCGGTGACCACGCGGCGGCGGAAGGTTTGGCCTTCCTTGATGATGCGGGCCATAGCCTTGTCCAAGGCTTTGAGGTCTTCCGGCGTGAAGGGGGTTTCCACGTCGAAGTCGTAGTAGAAGCCGTCACGGACGGGCGGGCCAATGCCCAGTTTGGCGTCCGGGTTGACCTGCTGCACGGCCTGGGCCAGGACATGGGCGGCGGAGTGGCGCAGCACGTTGAGGCCGTCCGGGGAGTCGATGGTCACCGGTTCAACGGAGGCGCCTGCGGGAATGAGCCGATCCAGATCCCACAACTCCGCCTCACCGTCGCCGATGGTCACCCGCGCGACGACAACCGTCTTGTCGGCGGTGAACAGGTCGGCTCCGGTGGTGGGCGATTCGATGACAACAGCATCAGACACGATAAGACTCTCCTGAGGGGGACAACA
>JAITCK010000062.1 GCA_031283115.1 Cellulomonadaceae bacterium
GCTGCGGCCTAGTTGCATAAGGATTTTCGCTAGGGCGTCATGTCCGATGGGGTTGGCCCACAGGTCACGCACCCTGCTGTCCAGGCTGAGGGTCATTGGTCGGCCTTTACCGCAGCCGGATCGGAGGCGATCTCGCCGCGGGCTACCAGGTCGGCGTGAATCGTGGCGTAAGTCTCTTCAGTGATGGTGAACTTGGCGTAGTAGACAAGGAAGCCCACAAGAATACAGACCAGGGGCAGGGCAAACATGGCCAGTTTGAAGATGAGCAAGTGTTGGCCGTTGAGGATCAACGAATCTGACGCATTGTTGAGGCCGGTAATGATGGCCGTCCAGCCGACAATGCCGGTGGCTATTGCTCCCCCAGCCTTGTAGATGAGCGGTTGCAGGGAGAAGGTCACCGAATCGTTGCGTTTGCCTAACTTCCAGTGCCCGTAATCGACGGTGTCGGCCAGGAAGAGGAGCATGAGCAGTTGGATAGCGGCCTGGCCCACAAAAATGAGCACACCAGCCACCCCGATCACAATCATGGTGTCGGTGGGGGCGATAAAGAAGAGCACATAGCCAACCACCACGAGCACGGTGGCCCACAGGTAGACGTTGCGGCGGGACAGGCGCTTGGTCACCTTGGGGAAAAGCATGAGGGAGACAATCTGAGAGACCCCTAACACCACCGCGAAAATGGAGAACATGGTGGCGTCGCCGTACACGTGCTGGAAGTAGAAGGTGCCAAAGGATGTGGTGGTGGTGTAGCCGATCATAAAGAGGATCATGGCGACGGCGACAATGAGCAACTGGTCATTTTTGAATAGGGCTCGGCTGAACTCGCGCAGGGTGGTGTGGGTGTTCTCTACGGCTAGGCCGCGCGGTTCCCGCACTCCCAGCAGGGTGACCGACTGGCCCAGCCACATGATGACAACAATAAGGATGGTGAACAAAACCCAGCCTCTATGGTTGCTGATGGTTCCGTCCCCCATCATGCCGATGAGTGGAATGTAACCGGCTACCACAAAGAAGACGCCCACCAGGGAGAAAATGCGGGCCCGTGACCCGATCCCCTCGCGTTCCTTTTGGTTCTTGGACAGGGCTGGAACGTAACTCCAGTAGGCGACATCGTTGAAGGAGTAGAAGATGGACCAGAAGAAAAACACCAACGTAAAACTGACAACGTAGGCGGTTCCCCGCGCCGAGTTAGCGAAAATGCCTACGGTGAGTAGGCCGGAAACGACGGCGCCCACCAGAATCCACGGCTTGTGTTTGCCCCATCTGGATCGCGTGTTGTCGACAATCATTCCGACGATGGGGTCGTTGATGGCGTCAAACACTCGCAGCACCACAATGATGGTGGTGAGCACGCCGAGTTCCGTGTTGGTCAGGCCTGCCGCATTGGTGAGGTAGACGATAAGAAACATGCTGACCAGCGTGTACAGCATGTCACGCCCGATGGTGCCGATGCCGAAAGTCCACCGGTTGCGGGCGAAGTCGCGCGTGCTATCACTCATGGTCTACCGCCTTGATCGAATAGAGGGTTGACCCGAAGTCGCCGAGTAGGCGGGTGTCGGGGTTGTAGTGGCTGCCCACAAACTGGTTGTTCAGGCCGATGCCTGCCGCTAGGGCGGCCCCGTCGGCCACGTAATGTTCCACGCAGTCGGTCATCTTGTAGAACTTGCCTGCTGTGCGCAGGATGGCGCCGTCTGGATGGAGTTCAATGGGGAGAATGTGTTTGAGCAGTTCGCCGAAGCGTTTGAGGTAGAGGTATTGGGGGCGGGTGTCCACGGTGTACGTCTGGGAAGGGTCGAGTCCTTCTACCCGCAGTTGGTCGTTGCTTTCGCTGGCCTGGGCCAGGGTTTGAAAGAACCCAGCCACGGCCTCGCTGCCGTCGCGGGCCACCACCTGCCATTGGATCTTGTTGGCTTTGGGGTTGTCTACCCGGGAGAAGCGCCCGTATTGCAGGGTTTCCCGGTGGGCCTTGTAATACTCGATTTGTTGGGCGATTTCTTGGCGTTCCAGGCGGGTCAGGTAGCGCAGGTCAAGTTCGTAGCCGAGCATCCCAAAGGCGGCCACGTTGAAGCGGGTGGACAGCGGTGTCGCGCGCAGGGTTTGCTGGTGGGGTGAGGCGGACACGTGCGCCCCCATCGTTGACGGCGGATACAGGTAACTCAGCCCGCCTTGAATGGCCAGCCGTTCGACGGGGTCGGTGTCGTCAGAGGCCCAGACTTGCGGTGAGTAACACAAGATGCCCAGGTCAAACCGGTTGCCGCCGCTAGAGCATGATTCCAACAAAATGTGGGGCCTGGCATCGAAGATCTCCTCCAGCACCCGGTAGAGGCCCAGCATGTAGCGGTGGTAGAACTCTCCTGCCGGGCAGGTGGGCGACCAGGCGTCAGAAAGGTGCCGGTTCATATCCCATTTGACGTAGGTGATGGGTGCCGAATCAAGCACGTCTCCCACCGAGTCGATGATGTAGTCCTGTACGTCCGGGTTGGTCAGATCCAGCACGTACTGGTTGCGACCTTGAGTGTTGCGGCGGCCTGGAATCCGTACCGCCCATTCGGGGTGGTTGCGGTACAGGTCGCTGTCTTCGTTGACCATTTCCGGTTCGAACCAGAGGCCAAAATCTAGGCCCATGTCGTTCAGTTTTTCGCCGAATCCGCGCAGGCCGCTGGGGAGTTTCTTCCGGTTGACGGTGTAGTCACCTAGGCTGGCAGTGTCGTTGTTGCGTTGGCCAAACCAGCCATCGTCTAGCACAAAGAGTTCCACGCCCAGGTCGCGGGCTCCGCGGGCCAGGTCCAGCAGTTTGCGTTCAGTGAAGTCGAAGAAGTGGGCTTCCCAGTTGTTGAGTAGCACAGGCCGGGGCTTGTGCTTCCACTGGCCGCGCACAATGTGTTGGCTGACAAAGTCGTGGAAGTTATGGCTGACCCCGTTGTATCCGGCATCGGAGAAGGTCAACACCATTTCTGGGCTGTCAAACCTCTCCCCTGGGCTTAGCCGCCAGGCGAAGCAGTGGTCGTTGATGCCGAGGGCCACCCGGACTAGACCGTGGTTGGCGCCTTCAACAACGCCCAGGTGGTTGCCGCTGTAGACCAGGTTGAACCCGTAGACCCAGCCGCTGTTTTGCCTGGCAGTGGATTCGGCCAGCAAAAAGCCGGGGTTGTGGCGGTTGCTGGAGGCTCCCGTTGTTGACGAGTTGACGGTCATGCCTGGGCTGACGGGTCGGTCATGCCGGTGGGTTTCTTTGATCCAGCCGCCGTCAAAGGTGGACATGACAAAGTCGCGGCCCGGCAGGTCAATCATGCCCGACAGGAGCCGGTGCAGGGTGACCGCATCGTCTGTCTCGTTGACGACAACAGCCCGGCGAGTAATGGCGTTGACCTGCTCGAAGACGGTGTAGATGAGGTCGAGTCGCAGGCCCGATTCGTCACGTAAGGTCACCGTCAGCGTGGCGGCATCGGCGGGGGAGTCTATGTAGGCCGACGGTAGCCCGTCGATGGGCAGGGCGCCCTGAGTGATGGAGTGTCCCTCATAGGTGAAGTCGCTGGCGAAGGCCCCGTCGGGCATGAGGGCTTCGATGGGGCTGTAGCGGTAGTCGCCGTAACCCATGCCTGACCATTCCAGCGGCAGCACGTCTAGGCTGTAGGTGAGGTCGCTTTGACTGTAGGCGACAGTCGAACCGATTTGTGCAGTCCGTTTCCAGGCCAGGGCTTGGGCGGTAGTTTCAATGTCCGATGGGGCACTAGTCGATGGTGTGCTGTCCGGCGACAGCCTGCCAGGTGGGGTGGCGTCGGAGTTTCTGCTCGCGCAGCCCAGGCGCGGCCCGTAGTAGAGGTGCTCCAGATGCCCCTGGTCGGTCACCCGGAACCAGTAACTGGAGGCCAGCGTGTCACAGCAGAACACCTGGCCTGCAACCGAGATTGTCACCCACCCATCCTGCCTGGGCGTCGGCGTTTACGCCCGTTCAAGCAGGCTGTCGGCGCGGCTGCGTGCCCACTCTTCAGCAGATTCGACGGCTTCCAGGCTGACAGCAGTTGCCGGTGTGCCGTCATGTTCGGCCAGCACCTGCTCCACGGTGGCCACAATGTCAAGGAATCCGATGCGGCCCGCTAAAAAGGCTGCCACAGCCTGTTCGTTGGCGGCATTGTAGACGGCCGGGTGGGTGGCCGAGGCGGCCACGGCTTCACGGGCCAGGCGGACTGCCGGGAAGGTGGATTCGTCAAGGGGTTCAAAAGTCCAGGCGGTCGCCTGCGTCCAATCGCAGGGCGGAGTGACGGGATCAAGGCGTTGCGGCCAAGACAATCCCAGGGCGATGGGCAGGCGCATGTCTGGCGGGGAGGCTTGGGCGATGGTGGAGCCGTCCACAAACTCGACCATAGAGTGAACTACCGACTGCGGGTGGACAACCACGGTGATGTCCTGGGGGGCCACGTCGAAAAGAAGGTGGGCTTCGATAAGTTCTAGCCCCTTGTTCATCAGCGTGGCTGAGTTGATGGTCACCACCGGCCCCATCGCCCAGGTGGGGTGGGCGAGGGCCTGCTGAGGGGTGACGCCCACGAGGTCGGCTCGGGCCTTCCCCCGGAAGGGGCCACCCGAAGCGGTGAGGATGATACGGCGGACTTCAGAGGCACCAGGATTGTGACGGCCACTGCGGAGGGCTTGGGCGATGGCCGAGTGTTCAGAATCAACGGGGACAATCTGGTCGGGGCGGCGCCTGGCCGCCTTGACCAGCGGGCCGCCTACCACCAGGGATTCCTTGTTGGCGAGAGCTAGGGTTGACCCAGCCTCTAGGGCGGCCAGGGTGGGGCGCAAGCCCACCGACCCGGTGATGCCGTTGAGAACCACGTCGCTCCCCAGGGCGGCCAGGCGGGTGGCTTCTGCCGCGCCGACGCCCACCTTGCTGGCAGGTACTCCGAGTTGAGCAGCCTGCTGGGCCAGCAGGTCACGGTTGGAACCACCAGCACACAGGGCTTCTACCCGAAAACGGTCTGGGTGGCGGGTGATGACGTCGATAGCCTGGGTGCCGATAGACCCGGTTGACCCCAGGATAGTTACTGACCGGCGGCGGTCGACAGTCTCGTCAATCGGCCCACCGGCAGCCTCGGCACTGCTCTCACCAACAATCTCGTCAACGGGCCGGGACACCATGTGCGACTACTCCACGCCCAGCAGAACTTCGACGGCCCGGGACATGAAGGCGTCCACGGGGGCTTCGTTGTAGGCCTTAGCCCCCCGGGCGTGACCGAAGGTGGCGGTGCGGATTTCATGGGAGGTGAGCGGCTGCTGCCGGTCAAAGTAGGCGACCATGCGCTGACAGAGGGCGTCCACGTCGGCGGTAGCGTATCCGGCGTTCAAGAGTCCAGGGCGAGCGAAGCGTTCCCCTGCCGGACGGGACAGGCGCGGGTAGAGGGTGCGGGCCCTGTCTGCCAACTGGGTCATCCAGGCGTCAGGGCCGTGCGTGTTGATGAAGGCGGCCCGGTCTCGGGCAATGAAGGCTGACTCTAGGCGGTCCAAGGCAGCATCCACTTCGGTAATGTCGTAGCCACGTTTGACCAGGTCAAAGGTGGCTGTGTGAATGTGGTCGACACCCATTTCGGTGGCCGACTGGCCCTCATAGGCTTGGCGGGCATCAGCGAAAAAAGCGTCAACCTCATCAACGTCATAACCGTGCTTGCCCTTGGGGGCCATCGCAAAGAGTGCGTCGCTCACGCTGGATCCTCCTCTTCTGCAGCCAGTTGGCCGCAGGCTCCGTCAATGTCACTGCCACGAGTATCACGAATAGTGGTGGGGATGCCGTGGGCGCGCAGGCGGGCCACGAACTCATCTTCAACGTCACGGTCGCTGGCCGTCCAAATGGATCCTGGCGTCGGGTTGAGGGGAATGGGGTTGACGTGCACCCAGCCTCGGCCCCGCTTGTTGAGTTTGCTACCCAGCAGGTCGGCCCGCCAGGCGTGGTCGTTCATGTCTTTGATGAGGGCGTATTCAATGGAGACGCGCCGTTTGGTGGCCCGGAAGTAGTTGTAGGCGGCATCCAAGGCCTCATCTACGTTGTAGCGGGTGTTGATGGGCACCAGTTCGCTGCGCAGGTCATCGTCGGGGGCGTGCAGGGACAGGGCCAGGGTGAGCGGCAGGCCTTCGTCGGCCAGTTTGTTGATTCCGGGTACCAGGCCCACAGTGGAGACGGTGATGTGGCGGGCACTCATGCCGAAACCGTTAGGAGGTTCAGCGACCAGGGTGCGGATGGCTGCCAGCATGGATTTGTAGTTGATGAGCCCCTCCCCCATGCCCATAAACACGAGGTTGTTGAGGCGGGCCGGGCCGCCGGGAATCTCGCCCCGATCCAGCGAAAGCATGGCGTAGCGAACCTGTTCCAACATTTCGGCGGTGGACAGGTTGCGGGTGAAGCCCATCTGGCCGGTGGCGCAGAAGGGGCAGGCCATGCCGCAGCCCACCTGACTGGAAATGCACAAGGTGGACCGTTTGGGGTAGCGCATGAGCACCGACTCCATGCGGGTTTCATCGTAGAGATGCCACAGGGTTTTGACGGTGGTGCCTTTGTCGGCAGTCAAGGTGCGGGTGGCCCGCAGCAGGGGTGGGAAAAGGTCGCTGGCTAGGGCGTCGCGGGAGGCTGCCGGAATGTCTGTCCAGTCGGCAGGGTTGGCGGTGAAGTGAGCGAAATAGTGGGTGGCCAACTGCTTGGCTCTAAACCCTTTGACCCCCAGCGTCTCGACCGCAGCCACCCGCTCTTCTGCAGTCAGGTCGGCAAAGTGGCGGGGGGGCTTGCCTCGACGGCGGGGGGCCATCTGCAAGGTGATCGGCGCGGTCTCATCGCCGGGCCGCACCTGCGGGGTGGCCACGGGAATGGCAGTTGAACCGGCACTCATCATTGGACTCCGTAGACGGTAGCAATCGAGAAGACGGCATACACGAAGGGGGCCGACACAAGGATGGAATCCACCCGGTCCAGCACGCCGCCATGCCCCGGCAGCAGAGAGCCCATGTCTTTGAGGCCCAGGTCGCGTTTGATGAGAGACTCAGCCAGGTCACCCATGGTGGCCGTGGTCGCCAGCATGACCCCCAGCACCAGGCCCAAGGTCAAGGCCGAACCAAATACGGGGTGGGCTGACGCACTACCGGGAACCCAGGGCACAGCAAACACCCATCGGGCACCAAAAAACCCGACCAGGGCAGTGAGGATCACCGAACCAGCGAAACCCTCCCAGGACTTTTTAGGGCTGACCGTCGGCGCCATCGGATGCTTACCAAAAAGCACGCCAGCAATGTAGCCGCCCGTGTCACTGGCCACCGCCAGCAGAATAAACATGGCAACCCGCCAGTTGCCGCCCAACTGTCCCGGCTGGCTGTGCTGAACCAGAATGAGAATAATGAACCCGGCCAGCAGGGGCAGCCAGGTGGCAGCGAACATGCTGGCCAACACGTCACGGCGAATTCCATCAGGGCTGCGGGAATCACACAGCCGCCACACCACAATAGCCAGCAGGGTTGCCATATAGGCGAAAAGGAGTCCCTGTCCGGTAGAGGTGAAGGCCGTAACGATCATGGCCGAACCACCCACAAACAGCGGGGCAGTAGTCAACCTGATGCCTGCCGTAGCGAAAGCAGCAGGCAACTCCCAGAGCACTGCCGCACCGATCGCCACCACCACAAACACCACAAAGGGTTCGGGCCTAAAAGCCAGCGACGCACCCACCACAGCCAACAGCACAACACCCACGGCAATAGCGGCCGGAAGGTTGCGACCAGCCCGCGACTGCGGCTCCTGGGCTGGCGCCTGGCCTGACGGCGTTACAGGCGACGGCGACGGCGTTGGCGGAAACTGCGACGGTTCCGCCGCAGTCTGTACTGCCGCGCCCGTGGCTGGCCCCTGCTGTGTGTCGGTCACGTGGAAGTGTCTCCTTAGACCTCAAGAAGTTCTTGTTCTTTGCCGGCCAGCAACTGGTCGATAAGGTCAACATGCTTTTTGGTCAGGGCGTCCAGTTCTTTTTCAGCCCGGGCCACATCGTCTTCGCCTACCTCGCCGTCCTTGGACAGTTTCTCTAGGGCATCCTTGGCCTTGCGGCGGATGTTGCGGACGGTGACGCGGCCTTCTTCAGCCTTGTGCTTGGCCAGTTTGACGTATTCCTTACGCCGTTCCGCCGTCAAGGCGGGCAAAACGATACGGATAGCGTTGCCGTCGTTGGAGGGGTTGACACCCAGGTCGGAGTCGCGGATGGTCTTTTCGATGAGGGCCATCGACGACTTGTCGAAGGGGGAAATGAGTACGGTGCGGGCTTCAGGAATGTTGAAGGAGGCAAGCTGCTGCAAGGGGGTGGGGGCGCCGTAATAGTCCACCAGCAGTTTGTTGAACATGCCTGCGTTGGCCCGGCCAGTGCGGATGCCTGCGAAGTCTTCCTTAGCAACCTCTATGGCCTTGTCCATTTTTTCTTCGGCTTCAAACATTGTTTCGTCAATCATGGGCTTTCCTTCGCTCAGTGGGTCGGTCTAGTCTCGTTGATGGAGGTGGGAGTATTTTTCTCGGTGCCCGACGGCGGTCGATGGCGGTTCAGGTGGGGGCCGTCACGACGCCGTGATGAGGGTTCCGATGTCTTCGCCAGCCAGTGCGCGAGTCACGTTACCCTCGCCTTCTAGTCCGAACACCCGCATCGTCACGTTGTTGTCGCGTCCCATCGACAAGGCGGTGGCATCCATGACAGCCAGGTCATCAACTAGGGCCCTCTGGTAAGTGAGGGCGTCATATTTGCTGGCTGTCGGGTCTTTGCGGGGATCGGCACTGTAGACGCCGTCCACGCCGTTCTTGCCCATGAGCACCTCGTTGCAGCGCATCTCTAAGGCCCGCTGCATGGAAACAGTGTCCGTCGAAAAATAGGGCAGGCCAGCGCCAGCACCAAAAATGACGACGCGACCCTTCTCTAGGTGACGGATAGCCCGCAAGGGCACGTATGCCTCAGCGACCTGCCCCATGGTGATAGCAGTCTGCACGCGAGTGACCACGCCACCCTGCTCCAGAAAGTCTTGCAGGGCCAGGCAGTTCATTACGGTACCCAACATGCCCATGTAGTCGGCCCGGGCCCGGTTCATGCCCGCCTGAGCTAGTTCGGCACCCCGGAAAAAGTTGCCGCCGCCCACCACAATGGCCACCTGCACGCCTTGGCGGACAGCGTCACCAATTTCCAGTGCCATGCGGCGCATAAACTGCGGGTCAACCCCCATCTCTCCTCCACCGAACGCTTCACCACTCAACTTGAGCAGCACCCGGCGCTGCCCCTTTTTGGGAGCGGTAGAAATCGGCTTGAGGTCAGATGCCATGACAGGGCCTTTCGCAGAAGTTGGCACAGGTGCGGGCGCACCCGCAGGCGCGCATGGGCACAGTCTGTCACGCCAGCGCCATCTGCGGCGCCATTGGTGCCGGGACACGACTGTGGCCCGCCTCCCGGTGAAGGGGAAACGGGCCACAAGTCACTGCTTAGTCAGCGATCAGTTGCCGACGCGGAAGCGGGCGAACTCGACCAGCTGGCCGCCGGTGGATTCGACGTGCTGCTTGACGGTCACCTTGGTGTCCTTGGCCAGGGGCTGCTCAATGACGACGTTCTCCTTGAAGAAGCCGCCCAGGCGACCTTCAACAATCTTGGGGATGGCCTTCTCGGGCTTGCCTTCGGCGATGGTCTGTTTGGTGGCGATCTCACGCTCGGTTTCGAGAACGTCAGCGGGGACGTCTTCGCGGGTGAGGTACTTGGGGGCCATCGCGGCGATGTGCTGGGCGATGTCCTTGGCCACGGGCTCAGCCTTGGCGTCGGTGACGACGACAACGCCGATGGACGGCGGAAGGTCCTTGGCGGTGCGGTGCATGTAGGTGGTGATGGCCGGGCCTTCGACGCGGGCGAGGCGGCGCAGGACGATCTTTTCACCCATGGTGCCCGATGCGGCGGTGATGACAGCCTCAACGGTTTCGCCGTCGATGGTGGCTGCGAGAGCCTCGTCAACAGTGGTGGCACCGGCAGCGTGGGCTGCGGCCAGGATGGATTCGGCTAGGGCAATGAACTTGTCGTTCTTGACGACAAAGTCGGTTTCGGCGTTGACCTCAATGAGGGTGGCGGCCTGGCCTGCGGCGGTGTCGGTCACCTCGACGGCGACGAGGCCTTCGGAGGTGGCGTTGCCTTCACGCTTGGCAGCCTTAGCGAGGCCGCGTTCGCGGATGATCTTCATTGCTTCTTGCTGGTTGCCGTCGGCCTCTTCGAGGGCCTTCTTGACGTCGGACATGCCGGCGCCGGTGAGGGCGCGGAGGTCTTTGATGTCTTGGACGGTGTAGTTCGCCATGTGGATTCTTTCCTTACGGCTTGGAAGTGGACGTGGAAAAGTGCGGGTGTCGGGCGGAACGGTATCGCGCCCGACAACCCGAAAAAGTCACTTGGCTTCGGGAGCCTCGGTGGTGGCCTCTTCAGCAACCTCAGCGACGGGGGCTTCGGCGGCAGCAGGGGCGGCAGCCTCTTCGACGACGGGAGCGGTTTCTTCGGCAGCGGGGGCGGCAGGAGCAGCCTCGGCCTCGGCACCGGCCAGGAGTTCGGTTTCCCATTCGGCCAGGGGCTGGGATTCAGCAGCGCCAGCCTCAGTGGCGGCGGTCTTGCCGGCGGCACGCTGGAGCAGGCCTTCGGCGACAGCGTCGGCGATAACCTTGGTCAGCAGGGTGACGGACCGGATGGCGTCGTCGTTGCCGGGGATGGCGTAGTCGACGTCGTCGGGGTCGCAGTTGGTGTCGAGGATGGCGACAACGGGGACGCCCAGCTTCTTGGCTTCGTCAACGGCCAGGTGTTCCTTGTTGGTGTCAACAATCCACACGGCGGAGGGAACCTTGGCCATGTCACGGATGCCGCCCAGGGTGCGCGAGAGTTTGTCCTTCTCGCGGCGCATCATCAGGAGTTCCTTCTTGGTGCGGCCGGAGGAGGCGACGTCATCGAAGTCGATGAGTTCGAGTTCCTTGAGGCGGGCCAGACGCTTGGACACGGTCTGGAAGTTGGTGAGCATACCGCCTAGCCAACGGTGGTTGACGTAGGGCATTCCCACGCGAGCGGCCTGCTCAGCGACGGGTTCCTGGGCCTGCTTCTTGGTGCCGACAAAGAGGATGGAGCCGCCGTGGGCGACGGTTTCCTTGACGAAGTTGTAGGCGTTGTCGATGAAGGTCAGCGACTGCTGAAGGTCGACAATGTAGATGCCGTTGCGCTCGGTGAAGATGAAACGCTTCATCTTGGGGTTCCAACGGCGGGTTTGGTGTCCAAAGTGGACACCGGAGTCAAGCAGTTGACGCATGGTCACGACGGCCATGACACGTCCTTTCATACGCGGTGGCGAGTCCCTCGCCCGTTCCGCGCGCTTTCAGGTGGCAGTAGAGGGGCGTGATGCCCGACGACAGCCACAGGGTTGTGGTTGACGGTTGGCCTCCCTGGTGGAGGTCAACCCCTAGCGTCACAACGCGACGACACCTGCGAACAGGACCGCTGCCAGCGCGTTTGCCCTCAAGGCCAGACCCCTTGCGGTGTCTGCTTGCGGGCGTGATGTGACGCGCGAAGTCGTTTGATGGGCGCTGAACCCACAAAACGCTGGCCACATCCTACCTGAGATTTCCCACTCCAAAATCCACCCACAGGCCCAGAAACTGTGGGGTTATCCACAGTTTGACTGGCCGACTCGGTGGAATGTCCCTGGCTCGTGCTTGGGTGACTTCCATGATGTTGCTTTCCCGTGCCGTCACCACGCTGACTGCCGCCTGCCTACTTGCCCCACCGTCTGTCACTGCACTGGAGTCAGCAGGCTGGGTGAGCAGTGCCTCTTCCGGGGCAGAAATCATCTCTGCTGCCGCCATCACCTGCACATATCGCCTGCCGGTCGAAGGGGCGGTGACCAGCGCTGTCATGCGCTACTTTGATCCACCTGCCCGCAACTGGTTGACCGGGCATCGCGGGGTCGATCTTGCTGCCTGTGAGGGCTGCGAGGTGTTGGCGCCAGGGGCGGGCGTCGTGTCGAATAGTGGGGTGGTTGGCGGCAAGCCTTACCTGG
>JAITCK010000101.1 GCA_031283115.1 Cellulomonadaceae bacterium
CGCACCCCAGAAACGGTTTACGACGCCGCAGCCGCCGCCCGCACCAGCCTGGAACGTCAAGCCGTCGCCGCAGCCCTCCGCCGCGAAGGCGCCGAAGTCCTCGAAGCCCCCGCCGACACCCTCCCCCCAGCCCTAGCCGACACCTACCTAGCCCTGAAAGCCGCTGGACGGTTGTAACGGCAGGCGTGGTGAGCAGGGTTCCGTTGCACTGGCTTCCCGTTGAACGCAGTAGTCACCCTGCTGTGGGGGTGACGGCTCCGGCGCGCTCCACGTCGAGGTCGCCGGTTTGGCCTGCGGCGACGGCTCGGCGGCCTAAGAGCAGCACGTAGGCCCAGAATCCTGCCAGGGCGACGGCGCCGATGACGATTTTCAGCCACCAGGGCAGCGTCGAACCTGTCACAAACCCCTCAATCAACCCCGACACCGCCAAGGCCCCCGCCAAGCCGACGGCAACAGTAATCAACGCGCGTCCCTCCTGCGCGAGCGCTACAGCACGGCGACGCGGACCTGGACTCACCCAGGCCCAAAACATTTTCAGCCCCGCAGCGCCAGCAACAAACACGGCCGTCAACTCCAGCAGGCCGTGCGGGGCAATCAACTGGAAGAAGATTCCGGCCTCGCCGTAATGTGCCATCATCCCGCCTGTCGCACCAACGGCAACAGCGTTGCCCAGCAGCACGTAGGCAGGCCACACGCCCGTGACCCCCAGGGCGACAGCCTGCGCGGCAATCCAGGCGTTGTTGGTCCACACCATGGCAGCAAAGGATGCCCCTGGCTCGTAGTAGGCGGCGAATGCTTCATGGACATAATGTGCACGCTCATCCGCCGACCCCATCGCCTCCAAGGCTTCGGGTACGGTGGCGACCCTCACCCCAGCAACCAACGCGACAACAAGGCAGGCAAGCGTCACACCCAGCGTCCACCAGCGCACCCGATACATGGCGGCGGGCACAGTCACGGTCACATACCGCACCACATCTGACCAGGCTGGCTCGTGCGCCCCAGCGATACGAGTTCGGGCGCGGCCCAGAAGGTCAGACAGTCTGGTGATGAGAGCAGGGTCAGGGGCAGCAGACCGCAGGGTCGACAGGTCGGTGGCAACAGCCTGGTAGAGCCGCACCAACTCGTCAGATTCGTCTCCAGTCAGCCTGCGACGACGCAGCAGGGCAGCAAGTCTGTCCCAGTCTGGGGCGCTCACTGCGGTGAAGGCGTCGATATCCATGGGCGAAACTGTGCCACACTGCGCTTATGGACGACGGCATCATCATCGGTGAGGGCGTCATGCTTGACGTGCGCCCGGCCTCGTTTATCACGCGCTCTCTGGGCTGGCTGGTTGACGCAGTAGCGTTGGGGGTGACTGCTTTTCTCCTGTTGCTGCTGGTCATCTCCCTGACTAGTGACGCAGGTGACGTCCTTTTCAACGATCACTGGCAGGCTGTCGGCAGCATCACCATCGTGGCGGTGTTGCTGGTAGGTGTGCCCGCGTTTGTGGAGACGATGTCGCGCGGACGGTCGTTGGGCAAACTCGCCACAGGCACCCGCGTGGTACGCGACGACGGCGGCCCTATCCGCCTGCGCCACGCCCTCATTCGTGCCCTGGTGGGTGTGGGGGAACTGTGGCTGACAGGCGGGTCGGTGGCGCTCATCGTGTCGATGGTCAACGGCAAGGGAAAACGTTTGGGCGACCTGGTGGCGGGAACCTGCGTTATCCGGGTGCGTGGGGCGCAAGACCGTCGCGTCGTCTTGACGATGCCTCCTCAACTGGCCGCCTGGGCGTCCACTGCCGATATGGCCCGTCTGCCTGACGGCCTGGCTTTGGCTGCCCGCCGCCTGCTCGACCGGGCGCCCCGTCTCGCCCCGGCGTCACGTATCTCGTTGACCGATGAGATTGCGGGCCGGGTGGAACCTTATGTGGCGCCTGCTCCCCCGCCTGGCACCCATCCTGAAGCCTTCCTTCACGCGGTCTTGTACACCCGCCGTGACCGTGAACTGGCTGCGGCGACGGCTTCCAGGGAACGCGGCGAACGGCTTGCCCACGCGATCCGGCAACTCCCTTACGGGTTGGGCGACCTGTCGGCCTGACCCTCTGCCGCCGCTCCTTGCGCAGCCTGGCCTTCCGCTGACTGGGTTTCTGTAGCAGCCTGGACTTCCCCGGCAGCGGCCTTCTTTTCTTGGGCGATGCGGGCTTTAGCGGTGGCGGCGTAAACGTCGACGTATTCCTGGTCGGTGAGGCGGCGAATCTCATCCATGATTTCGTCGGTCATGGATCGCAGCACAAAACGGTCGTTTTCCATGCCCTTGTATCGGGAAAAGTCGATGGGCTTACCGAACACCACGCCGATGGGCATGGACTTGGGAATAACCTGGCCCACCTGCTGGGCCTTGTTGGTGTCGATCATGGCCACCGGAATGACGGGGGCACCCGATTCGATGGCCAGCCGGGCCACACCCGTCTTGCCACGGTAGAGGCGGCCGTCAGGGCTGCGCGTGCCCTCCGGGTAGATGCCGAACAGTTCGCCAGCTTCTAGCACGGCCATGCCGGTGCGCAGGGCCGCCTCGGAGGCTCGCCCGCCGCTGCGGTCTACCGGGATTGTGCCTACGCCGCGCATAAACCCGGCGACGATGCGGCCTTTGAGGCCACGTCCGGTGAAATAGTCCGACTTGCCGAGGAACTTGACCTGCCGGTCCAGGGTGATAGGCAGAACAAAGGAGTCGATGACGGCCAGGTGGTTGGACGCGAGAATGGCTGGCCCGTCAGCAGGGACGTTGTCTATCCCTTGTGTCCAGGGCCGGAACCAGAGTTTGATGAGCGGGCCGCCCAGCACGTGCCGCATAATCCAGTAGAACAAGGGGGTGTTCCTCCTGTCAGGGTGTCGGCGTGGGCGTGCGTACTAGACAACTCTAGGCTGTTCTCCATGCCAACGCTCAGCGACGATCACCACGGCACCGATGACGACGACGTTGAGCGCCAGTTTGCCGAGATTGCTGGCAGCCTGTCAGACATCGACCACATGGTGACCTGCAAGGATCCTCCAGCGCCGCCGCCAGCGTTGGCAAGCCCGCCGTCGCTACCAGCGCCACCGCCATCGTCACGTCCGACGACGACCCCGCACCGGCCTGGCCGGGTCATCGGGCGTACTCCTGGCCCCCGCGATTGGGCGCTGACCCCGGAAGCGGAGGCTTTAGACGATGCTGACTCGCATTTCACTCCCCCCGATCCGGGCGCGGTAGTGACCGGACAGGATCGCCTGCTTCATCTGGCCTGGGCGGCCGTCATCGGCATCCCTGTCCTGGCGATTGTCACGCTGGTGCTCATTTCCACCATTCCAGCCCTGCACCCACCAGTGTTTTTAGGCCCTTTAGGCACCATATTCTTTCTAGCCGCCGTAGCCACTCTCATCTGGCGGATGCCTGACGGAAAACGCGACGATGACGACAACACAGACGGCGCTGTCACCTAAACACGGGTTCTTTCGCGCGGCGAAATAACCCGTGAGCACCGCAGGTATTCACGGTAAGCCGTGAAAGGCTCCGATGGGCTTTTTCACCAAGGCGCGCAGGCACGCACTACGTGCGAGCAAGATCAGCAGCGCCGACAATGCCGGCTTCGTTGCCTTGTTCGGCCAACTCGATTTGGGCGACAGGACGGCGGCCCAGGGCGGGCAGTTGGGCTTCGTAGCCTGCGCGAATGGGCAGAAGAAGTAGGTCGCCAGCGGCGGCGACTCCCCCGCCGACGACGACTATTTCGGGGTCGAGCACGGCAG
>JAITCK010000207.1 GCA_031283115.1 Cellulomonadaceae bacterium
AAGGGAAGGTCCGGGTTGAAGAGGCCAGATTCTGCATACTGTTTGACCATCCAGCCGTCTTTGGCGTAGCCGGGAACCAGGATGGCGCCGTCGTTGAGGGACTTAGAATTGTCGATGATGGCGGCCAGGTTCAGGTCTGATACGGCCCCGCGGCCTTCGCAGCGCGGGCACATGCCGCCCAGGTAGACGCGCTGGCGCACAGCCTCTTTGACGGTGCGGCCACCCCGCTCCGTCGATGACATGCCTGACACGGTGGTGGTGGGGATGTTGAAGGAGAAGGCTGTAGGTGGGCCGATGTGCGGTTGACCTAGCGACGAAAACAGGACGCGCAGCATGGCGTGGGCGTCGGTGGCCGTGCCTACTGTGGAGCGGGGGTTGGCACCCAGGCGGTCTTGGTCGACGATGATGGCCGGGGTGAGGCCGTCGATACGGTCAACATCAGGCCGCGGGATGGACGGCATGAACCCTTGCAGGAAGGCCGGGTAGGTTTGGTCGATGAGCCGTTTAGATTCGGCGGCGATAGTGTCAAAAACGAGCGACGTTTTACCTGAACCAGACACGCCCGTGAACACGGTGAGGCGACGTTTGGGAATGTCTACGTCAATGCCGTGCAGGTTGTTGACGCGGGCGCCGCGCACGGTGATGGCGTCGTGCAAACTGGCGGGGCTGCTGTCGTCGCCGAGGGGTATAGCGGCGGAAGGTGTGGTGACGGAAGAGGTTGTGGTGGAAGTGGTGCTGCCGGTCGGGCGGCTGGCTGAGGTCACTTGCCCACTGTATAACCGATTAGTGCTGGTGGTCGCCTAGGTCGGCTAGGGCGATGGTGAGGGTGTCAGGGCCGGTATGGACGGCTAAGGCGGGGCTCAACGCGGAAACGACGGGGGTCACGCTGCAGGCTTCAGCGATGAGGGCAGCCACAGTTTCTGCTCGGGCGCGAGACCCCACATAGTGCACGGCAATCGCCGGGTTGACCATCGGTGCGGCAGCCTCCACAGTCAAGGCCAGCAGCCGGGCGGGCACAGCCGCCCGCGACCGTACCCGTGTCAGCGCGTGAATACGGCCCTCATCCACGGTGAGAATAGGGCGCACACCCAAGGCCGCCCCCAAGGCGGCAGCAGCAGCAGAAAGCCTGCCTCCCCGGCGCAGATGGTCGAGGGAATCCACACCAAACAGCACCCGCGACGCGGCTGCCACGTGGGAGGCCCGTGCTGCCACATGGTCGGCATCGCATCCGGCGGCGGCACATTGAGCGGCAGCCTGCGCTGCAAAACCCAACGCACCAGCGGACGTCATCGAATCGACCACCCGCACCGGCAGCATGGCCCGTTTGCTGGCGTGTGACGCCGACGCCACCGTGCCTGACAGGCCTGACGAAATGTGCACAGACACTACGGCCCGCGCCCCCGCATCGGCGGCCTGCCGGTAGGCGGCCAGGAAAGCATCGGGCGGGGGTTGCGACGTGGACAAGGTTTGGCCTGCACTGAGGCGGGCCGCCACGTCGTCTGCCGTGCAGTCCACGCCTTCGCGCATAGTCCCATCAGGGGTAACTACCAGGCAGGGCACCGCCGTCACCCCGTCAGGGGCGACAGCGAAGGAGGCTGTCGAATCGGTGACCACCACTACCTGCGGGCGCGAGTCACGGTCGGAGGGTGGGGCCTGTGTAGCGCCTGCACCCCCCGACCGTGGCCACGGGAAAAATCTCACGGGATGAGCTGTGAGATCGGTACCGGTTTAGCCTGCCAGATACGGTCCAAGTAGTCCTGCATGGACCGGTCGGAACTGAAGAAGCCGCTGCGGGCCACGTTGAGTACGGCCTTGCGGCTCCACTCGTCGGCGTCGCCGTAGGCCTCATCGACGCGGGCTTGGGCGTCAAGGTAGGCCTGGTAGTCGGCCAGCACCATGAAGCGGTCTTCGTGGAGCAGGTTGGACACGATGGGCTCGAAGGTTGACCGGTCGCCGTCGGAGAAAGTACCCGATGCGATGAGGTCGAGTGCCCGGCGTAGCGACGTGTTGGACTCGTAGTAGCCGGCAGGCCGGTAGCCCTGGTCTTCCAGGGCGGCCGCTTCCGGTTCCGTCATACCGAAGAGGAAGAAGTTGTCGTCCCCCACGAGTTGACGGATTTCTACGTTGGCGCCGTCGTCGGTTCCGATGGTGAGCGCACCGTTGAGAGCAAACTTCATGTTGCCTGTACCGGACGCTTCTTTACCGGCCAAGGAAATCTGTTCCGACAGGTCAGCGGCTGGAATAAGGGTTTCAGCGACGGTGACGTTGTAGTTGGCGGGGAAGGCGATGCGCAGCACCTTGCTGGCGATGGGGTGGGTGTTGACCACCTTGGCCACATGGTTGATGAGCGCAATAATCTCTTTGGCCATGACGTAGCCGGGTGCAGCCTTGGCCCCGAACACAACGGTGCGCGGCACTACCGTGGACACGTCCACTTGGCCGGAAACAATCTTGTCGAAGGTTGTCACCACGTGCAGCAGTTTGAGCATCTGCCGCTTGTATTCGTGCAGACGTTTGACCATGACGTCCAGCATGGTGTTGGGGTCGATGTCGATGCCGTCACGTTTGGCCAGGAACTCGACTAGGCGGGTCTTGTTGGCGGCCTTGACTTCACGGAAGAGCCGACGAAACTCGGCATCGTCGGCCAAAGGCTCCAGTTTGCGCAACTGGTCAAGGTCGGTAATCCACTGCGGCCCGATGGCGTCCGTAATGAGTGTGGACAGGTTGGGGTTGGCCAGGCGAATGAATCGCCGCGGCGTGACACCGTTGGTGACGTTAGTGAACTTCTCCGGCCACAGTTTGGCAAAGTCGACCAGAACCTTGTCACGCAGCAGTTGCGAATGAAGTTCAGCGACACCGTTGACTTTCTTTGACGCGACCGCCGCCAGGTAGGCCATACGCACGGCCCGCACCGGATATTCGGCGATGATGGACATGCCGCGAATGGTCAACTCGTCGGCGCCGGTGGTTCGCAGTTCTTCAAGGAATTTCTCGTTGATCTGGTAGATGATCTCCATGTGACGCGGCAGCAGGCGTTGAAGCAGCTCGACCGGCCACACTTCCAAAGCCTCCGGCAGCAGGGTGTGGCAGGTGTAGGCGAACACCTTTTGCGTAACCGCCCAGGCTTCCGCCCAATCCCAACCTTTTTCATCCATGAGGATGCGCATGAGTTCAGGTACAGCGATCACCGGGTGGGTGTCGTTGAGTTGGAAGGTGATGCTGTCTTCGAACTTGTGGGCGTCAAACTCTTTGCAAATGCGGTAGACAAAGTCGTGCAGGGAGGCGGCCACAAAGAAGTACTGCTGCTGCAACCGCAACTCTTTACCTTGCGGGGTGGAGTCCTCCGGGTAAAGCACCTTGGAAATGTTTTCCGCGAAAGTTTGGGCGCGCACGGCGTCCACGTAGTCGCCGTAGTTGAAGATTTTGAGGTCAAACCCGTGCGAGGCCCGGGCAGACCACAGGCGCAGCGTGTTGACGCGGCCATTCTCAAAGCCGGGCACCATGTAGTTGTAAGGCACGGCCCGCACCGACCAGTCAGGGATCCAGCGGGTGCGCTGGCGGCCGTCATCGTCGGTGTAACGCTCAGTGCTGCCACCATAGTTGATGTTGACAGCCTGGTCAGGGCGGACAATCTCCCAGGGGTTGCCGTTGTTGAGCCAGGCGTCCGGCTCTTCTACCTGGCGGCCATCGACGAAGGTTTGACGGAAAATGCCGTACTCGTAGCGGATGCCGTAACCGATGGCGGGAATGTCTAGGGTGGCCAGGGAGTCGATGAAGCAGGCGGCTAGGCGGCCCAAACCGCCGTTACCTAGGCCTGGTTCTGTCTCTACTTCACGCAGGTCTTCCAGGGATAGGCCCAGTTCTGCCAGGCCTTGTTCAGCAATGTCAACCAGGTCGGCGGCGATGAGGTTGTTGTCGAGTTGGCGGCCCAGCAAATATTCAGCCGACAGGTAGGCGACGCCCTTAGCCTGCGACCGGTACTGCTCCGTGGCGGTGGTGTTCCAGCGGGCTGTCAGGTAGGCACGCACGGTGCGAGCCAAGGCCACATACTTGTCGTTGGGGGTGGCTCGGTCAAGGGTGGTGCCCTGCGTGTACGTCAGTTCGCGCAGAAACTGGCGGCAAAAACCTTTGACGTCGTGCGCGGGGCGCGCAATCTTGTAGGGAAGAAGTTGGTCGTCTACTGAGTTCTCTGTCACGGGCCTGAGAGTACCGCGCCCCAGCGGTCGCCACGCCGAGCCAGGCGCGGCGTGGCACGATAGGCCACATGAGTGTTCATTCACTGTTTGAGGTTGTGGCGGTCGCCTTCGAGTTTGTGGGGGTTGCCGCCCTTGCCGTAGGTTTCGTTGTTGCCTGCCTGCTGTCGGTCAACACATGGAACCGCAGCCATGATGGTGGGGCGGCTTTCCGCACTCTGCGGGAGAGTTTCGGCGGCATCATTTTGTTGGGCCTGGAAATCCTGGTCGCCGCCGACCTGGTCAAAACGGTCACGTCAAGCCCAACCCTTACTGACGTGCTTGTTCTTGCCCTCATTGTGCTTATCCGCACCGTGCTGAGTTTCTCCCTGCAAACCGAGATTGAGGGGGTCGCCCCTTGGCGCCGCGCCCTGGTCACCGGCCCTCACATCATCGCTCACGCTGCCCGCCCCCAGGAGGCCCACCCCAGGGGGTCAGAGCCGTCAGCGTGAACCGTTAGGCCGTTGTCGTGAAGTTGTCAGGGCCGTCAGTTTGTCTGATCGTCAGTTTGTCTGATCGTCAGTTTGTCTGGTCGGTCGTCTAGGCCGCTGTCGTCAGGTCGTCTGGCACACCGACAACGGCTTTGGCGCGGCTGCGACCCGCAGCATCTTTGACGACAACGTAACTGGCATCGACGTGGGGTTCCAGGGCGGAAACCTTGTCGTTGGGGGCGCCGACCACCAGTTGGAAGCCCAGGCCCCTCCAGGCGCCGATGGCTCGACCGGAGAATTGGGCGTCGGCTTTGATGAGGGCTTCATCCAGAAAAACGGGGGCGTAGCGGGGGCGGTCGGCTCCGGCGTCGCCCAGTTGGTAACGCAGGGCAGCACCGACGATGAAGGCGACGAGTTCTTGGGATTCGCCACCGGATTTTTCGCCGATGTGGTCGTAGAGGGCGACATGGTTGCCGTCCAGGTCCACTTTTTCGGCGGACAGACGGACGTGGCGGCGCACGTCGATAAGGTCGGCCCGGTCGGGGCTGCCAGGCCGGATGCGGTCAACGAGGCGGGCCATGCGAGCGTAACGCTGTTCGCGTTCTTCATCGCTGGCGTCGGTTTGCAGTAGGGCTCGCAGGTCGCGGAGGTCTTTGCGGAAGCGGGCCACCACCGTGGATTGGACACGGCTGGCGTCGATACGCAGGCGGTGGCCGTCATCGGCGAAGGGCAGGGTGGCGAGAATCTGGTTGATGGGGTCGATGCGTTCGGTGATTTCTCGCAGGGATCGGGAGATGGTGGCTTCGAGTTCAGTGAGGTCGGCGCCTGACATGCGCAGCAGGGACCGCCGCCATTGGGCCTCCAACTGGTGTAGGCGCTCCGATTCCAGGGCGTCGAGGATGCGTTCGAAGTCCCGGTAGGAGGCGTCCGGGTCGGTGCCCAGGTTGGGGTCGGGCCAGCGGGCGACAAAGCCGGTAAAGATGGTCTGCAGGCTGCCCATGCCGGAATCGACGGCCAGGTGGGCTGATTCCCTGTCGTGGCGCAGGCGGCCGGACGCCCGGGACATGGCGGCGTCGAAGACGGCCAGACGTTCGTCGGGTGACAAGGTTTCAGTGGCAGGCCCGGCGACAGACGCAGCGGCAGGGTCTCCGTCGCTGCTGCCGTTTCCGTCGCTGCTGTCACTACCGTCAGGGCTGGCGGGCTGCTGGTCTGGGGTGACGGCGGCAGGGTCGTCGTTGAGGACGGCGTCCAGGTAGTCCTGTTGGGCGGCTGTCAGCAGGTCGCCTCGGTCGTCTGCGGCGTCGATGATGCCTTGGGCGGCGTCGACGTCGTCAGAGACCCGTTCCCAGCAGGCGTGCAAGTCGATGGCCTGTTGGCGGGTGACACCCAAGTCGCCGTTGAGGGCGTCAATCTGGGTGTCGAGGGCGTCGGCGTGGTCGCGGAGTTCGTCCAGTTGGGGGCTGGCCTCGCGGGCCTGACTGATGACGTCATCCCAGCGGGCGACATCAGCACGGGCGGCCATCACATCCACGTCACCCCAGGTCAAACCGGTGACGATGCGGGCTGCTGCGGTCTGTTCTTCGACGGCGGTCAGGCCAAGTTCGGCGCCACGGAAGGCTTCGCTGGCCTGGCGCAGACGGTCGCGGGCGGCTTCGATACGCCGGTCAAGGTCGGCTAGGTGGCGGGTGTTGGTGAAGCCGAGCACGTTGGCCCGCCCGTGGCCGCCATGCGCCCCCCTGGCTCCGGCGGACATTTGCCCGGTTCGAGTTAGGGCTTTAGCGTATTGGCTCAGGTGGGAGGCCTGGTCAACGCAGACGAAGGCGAACTGTTCGGCGAGGCGTTCCCGCAGCCAGCCGTCGAAGGGGCTGGCTGCAAACTCGAGGCGTCCCGGCAGGGTGCCCGGATCCAGTGCTGATGTTGACGACAGGTCGACGGGCACGCCTTCGAAGCGAACCCGCACGTCAGATGGGACTGAGTCGATGGCTTGGCGGAAGCGGGCCAGGTGGGCCGTGTCCAGCAACACCGTGGTCGCAAAACCGCCTAGGGCCAGATTGAAGGCTTCCCGCCAGGCCTCATGCTCGGTGCGCACTTCGATGAGTTCCCCGACAAAGGGGACATCTTTTTCGTTCAAGCCCGCAGCCTCGGCGAGGGCTAGGCGGGCGCGGTGGAGAACGGCGGGAATGTTGCCTCGCCGGGAGGCCAGGTCATCTCGTTCGGCGACGAGTTCCCGATGTGCCCGTTTGGCGTTCATGTCGGCGACAAGTTTGGCGTCGCGGTCGTCTTTGGCGGACTGTTTGAGTGTGGCATCGGCGAGGGTGGCCTGAGCGCGGGCCACCACCCGGTCAAAGTCGGCGGAGGTGGCTGCCGTCTCCCCCAGCGT
>JAITCK010000210.1 GCA_031283115.1 Cellulomonadaceae bacterium
CTTGTTGTCATCATCATGGCCCTCAACGGCCTTGGTCGGCTGGTCACCCGCCTCTTCGCACCCAAGATGCAGTAGGCAACAGCACCCCGCCGCCGCTCCCCGCAGGCGGCCAGACAAAACCCCAGGCATACAGGTAACAAACAAGGCAAAGGACACTAAGGTACCGACATGACACAGCGCATCGACGTCGAAGACCTCAACATTTACTACGGCAACTTCCTCGCCGTCGAAGACGTCAACCTCGTCATCGACCCCGGCGCCGTCACCGCCTTCATCGGCCCCTCCGGCTGCGGAAAATCCACCTTCCTGCGATCCATCAACCGTATGCACGAAGTCATCCCCGGCGCCCGCGTCGAAGGCAAAATCCTCATGGAAGGCGTCGACCTCTACGGCCCCGACGTAGACCCTGTAGCCGTCCGCAAATCCATCGGCATGGTGTTCCAACGGCCCAACCCCTTCCCCACCATGTCCATCCGCGACAACGTGCTTGCAGGCATCAAACTCAACAACAAGCGGATGCCCAAAAACGAACAAGACGAAGTAGTAGAAGCGTCCCTCAAAGGTGCCAACCTGTGGAACGAAGTCAAAGACCGCCTCGACAAGCCCGGATCTGGCCTGTCCGGTGGACAACAGCAGCGTTTATGTATCGCCCGCGCCATTGCCATCAAACCGCAAGTGCTGCTCATGGACGAACCTTGTTCCGCCCTTGACCCCATCTCCACCCTGGCTATCGAAGACCTCATCCAAGAACTCAAAGGCGAATACACCATCGTCATCGTCACCCACAACATGCAGCAGGCTGCCCGCGTCAGCGACAAGACAGCCTTCTTCAACATTGCTGGCACCGGCAAACCCGGCAAACTCATCGAAATGGACGACACCGCCGTCATCTTCTCCACGCCGAAAGAAAAAGCCACTGAGGATTACGTGTCCGGGCGGTTCGGCTAGGCCGAACGTTGACGCGCGCCAGGATTTGCTTCCATGATGGACGCCACAGTAGTGGGGAGGCGGTGGAGGCTGGTAGAATGGTGCGCTGGGAAAGGGGACAAATCCATATGTCTTTTGAAGTTGGCGAAGTTGTAATCTACCCCCGCCACGGTGCGGCCGTCATCGACGAGATCGGCCGTCGAACCATCAAAATGCGCGTCGAGAACAAACTCACCGAAGTTGAGAAAATCATGCTCGCGCTCACCGTCGTCAAAGACGACATGAAAATCCAGGTTCCGGCCGACAACGTCGACCTGGTCGGCGTCCGCGACGTCGTAGACGAAGAAGGCCTCACCCGCGTATTCGACGCCCTGAGCGCCCCCTACACGGAAGAACCCACCAACTGGTCGCGCCGCTACAAGGCCAACGCCGAAAAGTTGGGTTCCGGTGACGTCATCAAGGTGGCAGAGGTCGTCCGTGACCTGTCCCGCCGCGACGTCGACCGTGGCCTGTCCACTGGCGAAAAGTCCATGCTGGCTCAGGCTCGCCGTATCCTCGTCTCCGAACTGGCCCTCGCCGAAAACACCGACGAATCCCAGGCTGCCCAACGCCTCGACCAGGTGCTGGCCCAGTCTGCCGAAGAAATCGGCTTAGCCAAAGCGGCCTAGCCAAACCGGCTGAGCACACATTCAGCAGGCAAGCGTCGCCCCTGATGGGGCGGCGCTTGTTCTCATATGCGGAGACTTCTTCCATCATTCCGCGTAGGGTGGCCTTGTGACGACGACGGCGATCCTCACTGCGGCAGGCTCTGGAGACCGGCTAGGCCACCCCATCCCCAAAGCCCTGGTTCCCATCGCGGACGCCCCCCTTGTTGTTCACGCGGCCCGCCGCCTGCTGGCCTCCAACGTGGTCGACGCCCTGGTAGTGACGGCACCCCCCGGCGTGGTCGGCCCTATGGCCCGGGTACTTCACGACGCCGGAATCGAACCCGTCATCGTCATTGCTGGTGGGGCAACCCGGCAAGAATCCGTGGCAGCCGGACTCGAAGCCCTGCCGCCAGGCGCAGGCGATGACGTGGTCATCGTCCACGATGCCGCCCGCCCCTTCGCGCCCGTCAGCCTCATCCGGCGGGTAGTGCGGGCAGTCCGCGAAGGCCATTCCGCCGTCATCCCCGCCCTGCCCGTAGCAGACACCATCAAACAAATCTCCGCCGGTGACCGGGTCGAATACGTGGTGGGAACCCCAGACCGCAGCGTGTTACGGGCTGTGCAAACCCCGCAAGGCTTCTCCCGAGCCCTGCTGGAGCAGGCGCACGCAGTGGCGGCCCAACGCCCAGCCAGTGACCACGCCACCGACGATGCCGGCCTGGTAGAAGAACTCGGTGAGGCCGTCGTCGTCATTCGCGGATCGTCACGCGCCATGAAAATCACCACCCAAACCGACCTGCGCATCGCCTCCGCCCTCTTCGATGAGGAACCCATATGACAGGCGTAAGCGAGCCGATCGGGACGGCAGAAACGGCAAAGGCAGCGAGCGCGACAGGGGCGGAGGAACCGGTGGAACCGGCAGGCGAGAGAGTCGAGACAAACGAACCTCACGGCAGCCGTGTCATCATGCCGCGCACGGGCATCGGCATTGACGTGCACGCCTACGCCCCAGCCTGCCAGCCGCGAGACCTCTGGTTGGCGGGCCTCCATTGGCCAGGCGAGCGTGGCCTGGACGGCCATTCGGACGCCGACGTGGCCGCACACGCCGCAGCCGACGCCCTCTTTTCTGCCGCAGGTATGGGTGACCTGGGATTTCACTTTGGCACTAGTGAACCGCAGTGGGCGGGCGCAGCAGGCAGCGTGCTGCTTGCCGAGGCTGCCCGCCTGGTTCGGGCTGCCGGATTCACCATCGGCAACATTGCTGTGCAGGTCATCGGCAACCGGCCCAAGATTGGCCCTCGCCGTCAAGAAGCCGCTGCCGCGCTCACCGCTGCCGCTGGCGCCCCCGTCTCCCTGACCGCCACCACCACTGACGGCCTTGGCTTGACTGGCCGCGGCGAGGGTTTAGCCGCCATCGCTACCGCCCTGATCGTCAAGGCGGTGTGACGGGCTACACCTGTCACCGGCGAGCGCGCTGAGGGCGAGCGGGCCACACTAGTGCCGTGGCATCCACTTTCGCCTCCCTGCGCGTGCACAACTACCGCTTGTGGTTTGGTGCTGCTTTGGGGTCCAACATTGGCACCTGGATGCAGCGGGTGGGGCAGGACTGGGTTGTTCTCACCTACCTGACCAACAACAACGGCACAGCCTTGGGCATTGTCACGGCCCTACAGTTTCTTCCCTTCCTGCTGGTCAGCCCCTATGCGGGCCTGCTGGCTGACCGGCTGCCCCGCCGTAAGATGCTGCTGTTCACTCAGACCGCTATGGGGGTGTTGGCTCTTATCCTTGGCATGCTCACCCTCACCCACACTGTCGCCTTGTGGCATGTCTACCTTCTGGCGATACTGCTGG
>JAITCK010000245.1 GCA_031283115.1 Cellulomonadaceae bacterium
CCAGCAGGGCCAGCAGAACCCGCAGACCAGTGTTGCAGCAGGTTGCCCATCTGATGTGAGGCTACGGACACGCCAGCAGCGATCACTACCCCCGCCCCCAGCAGCAGGAATCCCAGCAGTTGGCCTACCCGCTTCCATAGGGCTTTCCCTGATGCGGCTGGCACGTGGAACATGGATCGGATGGCGCTTTGCAGTGCCCCCATCACTCCGATGGCGGACAGCAGGCCGACAATCACAGCGATGATGCTTGCCGGGTTGATAGCGCGACTCAACACCAGCTGGTCAGGGTTGACCAGGTCGGTGGAGCCTGTGCCGATGAGGCCGGGAACCCAGCCGTCGATCTGGTCGAGTACGGCGCCACGCAGGGCGTCGTTGCGGCCCAAAGACGCAGCAAAAAAAGACCAACCGATGGTCAGGGCCGCGAACAGGGAAAAGAGAGCCGAATAGGCGATGCCGCCGCAGAGTTGGGCGCCGTTGCGTTCGCTATACCAGGTGAGCGTGCGGCCTACGCGCGTGGCCTGGAACCAGTCGAGTCCACGCTTGATGGTCTGCTTCACCTAGTCAACGGTAGAAGCACTTTGTCCGCCGCGCAGGGCGAAGCGACGTTTTTTACGCCACACGCCGTTGTCGTCGCAAATGTAGAGCCACAGGGCGGGCACGTTGAAGCGGGCGTCAAAGTCGGCCATGTCGGTAAAAGCACGGTCGAGGGCAGCTTCGGCAATCTCATGTCCGATGGTGACATGCGGGTGGTAGGGGAAGCGTTGCACTTGGGCTAGTGGCCCGCGCCGGGTGGCCGCTTCAACCTGTTCGCACTGTTCAGCACCTTCAACAACCTCAACAAAAACCACCGGGGAGATGGGGCGGAAGGATCCAGTTCCACGCAAGTGCACGTCGAAGGCGGGGATGGCTGCGGTGACGGCGTCAAGATGCTGGTTGATGGCGGGCACGTCTCGCGTGGTGACGGCGGTAGGGCCGAGCACGGTGATGTGGGGGGGAATGTGGTCGGCTAGGGGGTCGCCTGCATCGCGTCTGGCCTCATAGAGCCGAGTCGAATAAGGTTCGGGCACCTCAATGGACACACCAATAAGAAAGTGCGTGGGGCCGCATGTGGGAGTGAACACGGGATCGCTCAGCCTCGCCCCGCCGGTGAGGCGTTGGTGGCGGTCGTAGCAGTCGCGGCGACGGCAGCGCTGACGGCATGGAGGCGAGTTGCCGGGGACAACAAACCAAACCGGTCGTAGATGCGCTGCAACACCGGCTCTGCCAGGGCGGCGGCCCGCTGGGCACCATCCGTGAGGACGGCGTCGAGTCGGGCGGGGTCGTCAAGGAAGGTGTGGGCCCGCTGCTGGAAGGGGGCCAACCATTCGACCACGGCGTCGGCCAAGTCGACTTTGAGGTAGCCGTAGCCGCGACCGTCATATTCGGCGGCGATAGAGTCCACGTCACGGCCAGTAACGGCGGAGAAGATAGTGAGCAGGTTGGAAATGCCCGGCTTGGCCTCCGGGTCGTAGCGGACACCGTAATCCTCATCAGCGTCAGTGACAGCCGATTTGATGGCTTTGGCAGCCTTTTTGGGGTCTTCCAGCAGCCAGACCACACCCTTTCCGCCGGATGACGATTTGGACATCTTTTTGGCCGGGTCTTGAAGGTCTTGGATTTTTGCGCCCGCTTTGACAATGTGGGCGTCGGGGACAACAGCGGTGCCGTCACCGAAACGGGAGTTGAGGCGTTCGGCGATGTTACGGGTCAGTTCCAAGTGTTGGCGCTGGTCTTCGCCGACAGGCACGAGGGCAGAGTCGTAGACGAGAATGTCGGCGGCCATGAGCATGGGGTAGGCGAAGAGGCCCACAGTGGCCCCGTCGTTGCCTGCCTTAGCGGACTTGTCTTTGAACTGGGTCATGCGGGAGGCTTCGCCGAAGCCCGTCTGGCATTGCAGCAGCCAGCCGAGTTCCGCGTGGGCGGGCACATGGGACTGGACAAACAGGATGGACTGGGCCGGGTCGACGCCTGCCGCCAAGTATTGGGCGGCGGTGCGGCGGGTTCGTTCCCGAATGAGGGCCGGATCCGGGTTGACCGTCAAAGAGTGCAGGTCGGCGACAAAGTAGAGGGCGTCGAAGTTGTCTTGCAACTGCACCCACTGGCGCAGGGCACCAATGTAGTTGCCCAGGTGAAGGGACCCGTCGGTGGGTTGCATCCCAGACAGGATGCGCGGGCGCAGGCCAGTGCCGCCAGCAGAGGCGGGCGTGGTCGATGCAGTGGAGGTTTCAGACATGAGGGTCAGTGTATGACGTGCGGGAGCGGGGCCGGAAAATCCCGACCCCGCTCCCGTGCAAAAGACGTCAGATTATTTGCTGGCGGCCGGGGTGACAGCGGCAGTGAGTTTTTCGCCGAGTTCGCGGGCCTCGTCTGGTGCCATTTCGACAACCAGGCGGCCTCCGCCTTCCAACGGCACGCGCATGACGATGCCACGGCCTTCTTTCACAGCCTCCATAGGCCCGTCGCCGGTGCGCGGCTTCATAGCAGACATCAACATGCTCCTTGCTTTTCTTGCACAGTCGTCTAGCGGGGCTAGTGTACGAGGCTCCTGCGAGGGCTTTTGACGTCTCGTCGCTCGGTGACGGGCAGGCTGGCACCGGCATGTCGGGTGGCCTGGCCGATGCGGCATCGGGAAATCAGGAAAAGGCGCGCCACCTCAAACCGGTTTGCCGACGATGGCGCACGCAAACGGAAGGCAGACTATGACGCGCGAGGCCGGGTCAGGTCTCTAGCCAGTTCAGCGCCCCGCCGTTTGACAAAGGCGACAGCATCAACGGGAGAGTCCGTCAGGTAGAGCATGTCCGGGTCAGTGTCGGCGATCATGTCTCGCCCTGCGACAGGGCCGCGCAGCCAGTCGATGAGCCCACTCCAATAGTCGACACCCACCAGGGCCAAGGGGAAGCCGTTGATCTTGTGGGTTTGCACCAAGGTGACCGCTTCAAACAGTTCATCAAGGGTGCCAAAACCGCCCGGCATCACAATGAAGCCCTGAGAATATTTGATGAACATGGTTTTACGGGCGAAAAAGTAGCGGAAGTTCACGCCCAAGTTGACGTAAGAATTCATGGCCTGTTCGAAAGGCAACTCAATGTCGAGTCCCACCGACGTGCCGCCTGCTTCAAAGGCGCCCTTGTTGACGGCCTCCATGATGCCGGGGCCGCCGCCCGTGATCACGGCATAGCCTTCCTCCACCAGCAGACGCCCCACTTCAACGGCCTGAGCGTAGTCGGGGTGGTCGGGGGAAGTGCGGGCCGACCCGAACACGGACACGGCCGGGCCGATCTCCGCGAGCGCCCCAAAACCTTCAACAAACTCTGACTGGATGCGCATCACCCTCCACGGGTCGGAGTGCAGCCAGTCGGCGTCTACGTCTCCGGCCAGCAGACGTTGGTCAGAGGTTTGTTCAGGGATTTGCGCGCCACGTAAGGTCACGGGGCCTTTCTGGTAGCCGGCACCCGGATCGGCGACGCCTTCGTCAATAATCTGCTCGCTCATACTCTCCACCCTAAGTCACACTCAGTAGTTGGGCAGCAGTTGGGCAGTGCGGCGCCCGTTGAAACCACCGAGATTCCTACCCGAGCAGCCAGTTCCGCAGAGCATCACGGCAAGGGGCTAGTTGGGCGATAGGGACACGCTCGTTGTCGGTGTGGGCGAGTAGAGGATTGCCAGGGGCGAAGTTGACGGCAGGAATCCCAAGTTCAGCAAAGCGGGCCACATCAGTCCACCCGTACTTGGGCCGGGGCTGCCCTCCCCCGGCAGCGACAACAGCTGCCACGAACTCTTGCGCGATGGGGGCGTCCAGGCCAGGCCGGGCTCCAGCAGCAGAGTCGATGACAGTGACCTCGTAGCCAACAAAGAGGGCCCGCAGATGGGCTTCCGCATCGGCGGGCGTAGCACAGGGGGCATACCGGTAGTTGACGGTCACCACACACTGGTCAGGGATGACGTTTCCGGCGATGCCGCCGGAAATTTTCACGGCCGACAAAGACTCGCGGTAGACCAGACCGTCCACGTCAATCTGGCGTGACTCCCAGCCTGCCAGCCGGTCAAGGATAGGTGCAGCCAGGTGAATAGCGTTGACCCCCACCCAAGCGCGGGCCGCATGGGCAGCCTTGCCTTGGGTGCGCACTTCCACACGGATAGATCCGTTACAGCCGCCCTCAATGCCGCCGTTTGCAGGTTCGCCCACAATGGCAAAATCTCCGGCCAGCAGGTCGGGCCGGTTAGCTACCAGACGGCGCAGACCGTTCTTGACGGCATCAACTTCTTCGTTGTCGTAGAACACCCAGGTGACATCGTGGCGTGGGGACAGGCCAGGCACTCCCCCACCCAACTCGACAGCCAAGGCCAACATGATTGCTACCCCGGCTTTCATATCAACAGTGCCACGCCCCCACACGCAGTCGCCGTCAGTATTTCCGCCGTCGCCCACCCCTGCATCGTCGTAGTCACCATCGCCGCCGACAATGCGGGACGGCAGATTGGGCGGGTCAGTCAGCGGCACCGTGTCCAAGTGACCGGCCAAGACAATCCGTTGCGGCCTGCCCAGCCGGGTCCGCGCAACCACCGCGTCCCCATCCCTCACCACGTCAAGCAGGGGCAAGGACCGCAGCAGGGCTTCAACCTGGTCGGCAAGGCTCTTCTCGTTACCGCTCACCGATTCCACATCACACAAGGCCTGCAGCAGGCCAGAAAGGTTGGCGCCGGGGCGGCCAGGCACGGCATCGAAAGCAACAGCAGAAAGGTCACGTGACGTCATAGCCCCATCATCCCCCATACAATGCCCGCATGAGTGACGTTCGTTCTGCATGGGGTCACGGCCTCGCCACCATCACCCTCCCCGAAATACTCGGCACCGATGAACCACAGGTGCTAGACGCCTGGTTCCCTGAACTGTCCTTAGGGCGCCCCGACTCCCACAGCGCCCCCACCGGCTACGACGCCACCGACAACCTGGCCCTAGTTCCCACCCGC
>JAITCK010000054.1 GCA_031283115.1 Cellulomonadaceae bacterium
ATAGGGAAGGCATCGGCGCGCACGGTACGGCCGCGAGTGCCGTCAGTGTTGATGAGGGTGATGGCGCTGCCCTTAGTGACATTGCCGGTGAGGCGCCGCACAGCCCGCACAAAGTTGGATGCGTCCCCGGCCCGTTGGAAGCCAATCAGGTCGGCCCCCAACAGCCCTTCGATGATCTGCCTGCGCCAAGGTAACTGGCTGAAAAGTTCGACGGGCGGGAAAGGGATATGGTCAAAGAAGCCGATGCGCAGGTCAGGCCGGGCTTCGCGGATCATGCGGGGGACAAGTTGGAGTTGATAGTCGTGGATCCACACGGTGGCGCCTTGAGCGGCTGCGGCGACGGCAGCATCGGCAAAACGCTGGTTGACTATCCGGTAGGCGGCGAACCATTCACGGTGGTAGGTGGGAGTAGCGACTACATCATGGTAAAGAGGCCAGAGGGTGTCGTTGCTGAAACCCTCATAATATTCTTCGATCTCGTCGGCGCTCAAGGTGACAGGCACCAGCCACATGTTGTCCGCTTCGAAAGCCGGATGCTCCAGACCAGGGGCACCCGACCAGCCGATCCAGGCGCCATCAGATTCCTGCATGACAGGTTCAAGGGCGGTGACGAGACCGCCAGGGGCGCGCTTCCACTTGACGGTGCCATCGGCGGCGACGGTGAAATCGACGGGCAGACGGTTAGACACGACCACGAGATCGTAACTGCGAGGTTGAGATTCCGTGGTGGGGTCAACGGTTGCCGTTGCGTCTGGCCCGGCGTCCGTCACATTGCCGCCACTAGCCGCCGTGAGAGCCGAGGCTGGGACAGACGCCGCAGAGGCGGGGGCGGCTGCTGGTGCGTCGGCGTACTTTTCGGGCTCGTCAGAGTTCACAATCGGAGCCTAACCGGCGTGTTCATTGGCACCTGACCGTGTGGCGGTTAGCGTTCGCACATGAACACTGGCGCCACTGTTGTCGTTCCCGCCGTCGCACCCACCGTCGTCGTCGACGACGGGGAAGATTACGACAACGTGACCAGTGGCGATACGCAGTTTGACGATGTGCAGCAGGGCCGCCCGCCTGCCCCGCGAGGCAGGTTCGCCCCGGGAGAGTCCGTGGGCGGGTATGCGGTGCGGGAACTGCTCGGCAAAGGCGCCATGGGTGAAGTGTATGAAGCGGCAGATGACGGCGGCCGTATTGTCGCCCTCAAAGTGCTGCCCGCCAGCCTGACCGCCGACATGGCAGGCGATGAGCGGGCCCGGGAGCGGATGCGCCGCGAAGTCTCGGCCATGCAACGCCTGCGGCATCCCGGCGTGGCCGCCGTCTTTGACGCCGAATTGGAAGGCGCGGACGCTTTCATCGTCACCAAACTTGTCACCGGACGCACCCTAGCCGACGACATCACCGCCGACGGCCCCCTGCACCCCGTTGACCTGTACGAACTGGCCGACCAGCTGGTGTCTGCCCTCCAAGCCGTCCACCTGGCAGGTGTAGTCCATCGGGACATCAAACCGTCAAACGTGATGGTCACGCCTACCGGACCAGTGCTCATCGACTTTGGTATCGCCGAAGACCCTACCGACCGGGACGTAGACATTACAGGTGAAGGTTTAGTGATCGGTTCGCCCGGCTACCTGGCCCCAGAAGTATTGGACGGCGGCGCGTCCACCCCGGCCAGCGACTGGTGGTCCCTGGCTGCCGTGCTCGTTTACGCAGCCACCGGCAGGCCGCCCTTCGGCAGCGGGGCGATGACAGAAGTGCTGCGCCGCACCCGTACAGGCCAAGCCGACCTGGTGGGCCTGCCGTCACGCACAGAGACAGCCCTAGCCGGAGCGTTAGGCGCTAACCCACACGAACGCACAAGTTACGCCGACATTTTGACGGCAATCAGGCGGGACGCGGCAGATGTCGGCGGGGCCAGCCTAGACGCGGACGGCGGCGTCGGCGTTGACAGCGGGGCGACACAGGTTGTCCCGGCAGGTTTTGCCGTCATGCCACCCTCCATCATGCCCGATGGCAAGGCCGGTAGCGGGGCAGGCGTCACCGGCGATGACAGGATAGACGGCAACAGTTGTGGTGACGACGTGGCAGCGACCACCCTGCTCGACGGCAGCGGATACGGCGGCCCCTACAGCGACCACCTCTACGGCGCTGGCACGGCTGACGGCCTACGCGACAGCCTCTACGACAACGCCCTCGACGGCGCCGCCGCAGGCTTTGACCCGCTGACAGAATTAGGCGCCCCACCCACCTCACCAACCCCCATCGTGCCGCCCGTCTACCAGCGCGAAGAACCGCCGCTACGAACATGGACGATGACAGCCCTCGCCCTAGTGCTCGTCGTCGTAGCGGCCAGATGGCCGGGCATCGCCGTGATCGCCCTAGCCGCAAGCGTGTTCCTGGTACGCAGCGTAGGGCGGGTGTGGCACGGCTTCCACCACCGCCGTGAAGCCTTCGGCGGCCCGCGCCGCCACGACCACGCCGTCACCGCCGCGTGGGGCCCCTGGCATGTGGCGCGCGGCATCGTAGGCGGGCTGCCGCAACTCATCGTCGGCTGCTGTGCAGGCTTCCTAGTCCTCCTGGCCGGAACATGGAT
>JAITCK010000069.1 GCA_031283115.1 Cellulomonadaceae bacterium
CCACCATCCGCACCGAACTGCACAACGCTGTCGCAGCCCACGGCGGAACCATCGTCACTACCGACGATGTTGATGCAGGCAACGTTGATGTGGTCTTCTCCATCATCCCCTCCGGCGACACTGACGCCGAAGCCTTCACTCTCACCCATCGGGGCACCGGATCTGACGCTATCCTTCACGTCACCGCCGCCCACGCCCGCGGCCTCCTCTACGGCCTCTACCACGTGGTTCGCCTGGGCGAACACGCCTTTGTCGGCTGCGAAATGACCACCAGCCCTGAACGTCACGCCCCCCACACCAACCTGCGAATGTTGGACCACTGGGACAACATCGCCGTCGACCCTGTCACGGGCCAGGTGGAACGCGGCTACTCCGGCGGCTCCATCTTCTACGACCAGGGCAGCGTCCGCGCCGACCTCAGCCGGGTCAGCCAGTATGCCCGCCTGCTGGCCGCCTCCGGTATCAACCGGGTGACTGTCAACAACGTCAATGTTGGCCCCCTGGAAACCCGGCTCATCGGCGACATGTTGCCCGACCTTGCCCGCATCGCCAACGAGTTCCGCCCCTACGGCATCACCACCCACGTGTCCGTATCTTGGGATGCCCCCGCCCGCCTGGACGGACTCGACACCACCGACCCCTTCGACGCTAACGTGCAAGGCTGGTGGCGTGAGGCTGCCGACCGGGTCTGGGCAACCATCCCCGACTTTGGTGGATTCGTCATCACAGCCGACTCCGAAGGCCAGCCTGGCCCCTTGGCATACGGTCGCAGCCCCGCCGACGGCGCCAACATGCTTAGCCAGGCCGTCGCCCCTCACGGGGGGCTCATCCACTGGCGGGCCTTCGACTGCAACCACGAACAAGACTGGCGCGACCGCACCACCGACCGGGTCAAAGCCGCCAGTGAGCACTTCGCCCCCTACGACGGAACCTTCGCCGACAACGTTATCGTTCAAATCAAACACGACCCCCTGAACTTTCACGACCGCGAAGCCGTCTCCCCCGTCATCGCCGCCATGCCAAACACCCGCGTGGCCGCCGAATTTCAAGTACCCACCGAATACTTGGGCCATCAAAAACACGGCGTCTACCTGGGCCGCATGTGGAGCGAACTGCTCAACTTTCCCTACTTCGCCGCAGGCGCCATCAACGGCCACCGCACCATGGCTGACATCGTCGCAGGCCACCACCCTGACACCCCGTCAGGTCGGCTGACCGTCGGCGGGCTGGCCGCCGTCAGCAACGTGGGCGACAGCCACTGCTTGACCTGCCGCCCCCTCGCCCAAGCCAACCTTTATGCTTGGGGCCGCCTAGCCTGGGATCCCACCAGCGACCCCATCGACATCCTCGACGACTGGTCCCGCCTCACCTTCCCCGATGCCCCCAGCAGCGTCCACCGAACCGTCCACGCCACCCTTGATGAATCCTGGGAAACCGACAAAACACCCAACGCCACCGACTGGCACGACACCATCAACACCTACTTCTACCGCCACTCCGACATCGCTGACCAGCAAAGCCGCACCATCCACTCACCCTGAACGGAACAATTCTCCCCATGACTACCGACGCCACCATCATTGACGCTATCGCCACCGCCCGCATCGTCCCCGTAGTTGTTGTTGACGGCCCCGCCGAAGGCCTCGCCTTGGCTGACGCCATCTCCGCTGGCGGCCTGCCCATCGCCGAAGTGACCCTGCGCCTACCCCGCGCCCTCGACGCCCTCAAAGCGATTGCCGCTGAGCGCCCCGACGTTATCGTCGGCGCCGGAACCGTCATCACCGCAGCCCAAGTGGACGAGGTCGTTGACGCAGGCGCCCAGTTCATCGTGTCGCCTGGCACCTTCGAACCTGTCATCCGTCGAGCCCAAGAACGTGGCGTGCCCATCCTCCCTGGCGTCGCCTCCGCCTCAGACGTTATGCGGGCCCTCGACCTGGACGTCACCCTGGTCAAGCTCTTTCCCGCAGGCGTTGTGGGTGGCCCCGGCGCTATCAAAGCCCTGGCTGGCCCCTTCCCACAAGTCAAGTTCATGCCTACCGGTGGCGTGTCTGCCGACAACCTCCACACCTACCTGGACCTGCCCTCCGTCGTTGCCGCTGGCGGCTCTTGGATGGTAGACCGGACCCTGGTCACTGCAGGCTACTGGGACGAAATCACCCGCCGCACCCGCGAAGCCGTCACCCTCGCCCAGCGCTGACGCCCCGCACCGGGAATACCGGGTCTGGCCCGCCGTCTGACGCGGTCGCGTAACGGCCTAGGCGCAGGGCTAGGGCGGCAGCCAAGATGAGGATGAGGCCGCTGGTGGGGAGGATGAGCGGGCCGTGCGGGCCTAAGCCAGCCGATGCAATAAGGAACATGCCGTAGCCGCCCGCAATATAGGCTGCGACAACAACCGGCAGGCTGGCCGTGACAGCGGGAACACCGATGCCGCTCGCAGGACGCAACCGCGTGACCGCCCACTCTGCCCGCCTGGCCTGGCCTGCAACCACGACAACCAGGGCAAGCACTACAGCACAGGCCAGCATCCAGGGCAGGCGCCCAACCCACCAGCCTGCACTGGCGACGGGGGCAGCAGGCAGCCAGCCCAGGCCGTCAAGAACCAGGGCGGCAAGGAAGGCGGCCGCCATGTGCCACAAAAACACGGTGAAGATGACGGCGTTGACGGCGATGACTGCCGCCCAAGCCCGCAGGTTGCGGGCCAGCCACCTGTCGGCAGGCTGGGCGATGAGGGCAGCCACGGCAATTTGCGCGAACCCCAGCACTATGAGGGCTGCACTCAGTGGCGCAGCGTTTTGGAAGCGTTCACCGGGCACAGACACCATCGACAGCGGGTAGGGGCCTGCCGTCACCATCAGCGTCAACACGGCCACGGAAGCAAGCAGTACGACGGCGGCCCGACGAGGTGTCAACCGTAGGGATTCATCCTGGTAGGCGAAGCCCAACTGGTAGATGGCGAACCAGCCAAAAATGTTGTTGCCGAAGGCTAGGTCGCGGTTGCCCGTAGTGAACATGAGCACGTCGCCGACAGCCACCAGGGCGATAAGCAGGGCTGGCACGGCTAAACCGAAACGCTGATGCAGGGCGTACATGACGGGGGTTGCGACAATAACCAGCAGGTAGACCACCAGGAACCACAAGGGCATGGCCACCATGTGCACTACTTCGGCGATGAGCGGGTCAGGCGCTCCAGCCCAGCCTGCAAGGGCCGCGCCCACCACTGCCACCAGCAGCAGCACACTGGTCGCAGGGAAGAGGCGGGCACTGCGCCCTGACAGCCAGGCTGCAGCCTTCCCGTTTTTTGCCCGGTGGCGGGTCCACGATATGGCGCTAGAGACTCCTCCCACAAAAAAGAAGAGGGGCATCACCTGGAACAACCAGGTGGCCGGATGCAGCACCGTTAGTTGTGGCAGGGCGTTATGGCCGGTCAGCATCCCGTCGGCGGTGCGGGTGACGTTGATGAGCAGCCAATGTCCGACGACGACGGCGCAGATCGCTACCGCCCGCAGCAGGTCAACATGCCGTCGACGAGACGCCGGAGTAGCGCGGGCAAGGCCAAGGAAAGAAGTCATCGTGCCCCAACGCTAAACGACAAGCCTGCGGCAAACGGACTGGCCGTCGTCAACTGTGGCCTGGGGAACACGTCAGAAGTCGAGGAGGTTTTCTAGGCCGATGGTCAAGCCGGGGCGGGTGCTCACCTGGCGGGTAGCCAGCAACACTCCAGGCATGAAACTCACGCGGTCGAAGGAGTCTTGGCGAATGGTCAACTGTTCGCCGGGGTTGCCCAAAAGGATTTCTTCGTGGGCAACCAGGCCACGCAGGCGGACAGAGTGAACACGCACACCCTCCACGTCCATGCCGCGAGCCTCAAAGCCAGCCTCAGTAGCGTCGGGGCTGGGGGCAAGGCCAGCCTCAGTGCGGGCGGCGGCGATGGCGGCGGCCGTGTGGCGGGCCGTGCCGGACGGAGCGTCCACCTTGCCGGGATGGTGCAACTCGATCACCTCAACCGACTCAAAATAGCGGGCAGCCTGGGCGGCAAACCGCATGGCCAGCACGGCAGACAGGCCAAAGTTGGGGGCGATGATGACGCCGACACCCGGCGTTGAGGCGAGGCGCTGGGCTACTCGGGCCTTGGATTCCTCAGTCCAACCTGTCGTCCCGACAACCACGTTGACGCCCGCGTCGATGAGCGTGTGAACGTTGGCTTCGGTCACCAACGGCACAGTGAAGTCGATGGCGACGTCGGGCCGGGTTTCAGCGATGGCGGCGGCGATGTCGTCACCGGCATCCAAGGCGGCAACCAGGTCCAGGTCGGGGGCAGCTTCGACGGCGGCAACCGTCGTGGCACCCATGCGGCCTGCAGCACCGAGAACAGCGACGCGAAGGGGGGTGGTCATGGTTACTTCTCTCCGAAGGGGCCAACTTTGACGGTGGTGCGGGGGCGGGCAGCTAGGTCAGCGGCCAGGGCTTGCACGTCGGCGCGGGTGACGGCCCGGGTCCGGTCGAGCACTTCGTCCAGGGAGTAGAGCTCGCCGTTGATGACTTCGGCCCGGCCCAGGCGGCTCATTCGGGAGGAGGAGTCTTCCAGGCCCAACACCATGCCGCCGCACAACTGGCCGATGGACCGGTCAAGTTCTTCGGCGGTGATTCCGTCGTTGGCCAGGCGGTCTAGTTCGCTGTGGAGCAGGGCTTCGACGGTGTCCAGGTTGGCGGGCGTACATCCGGCGTACATGCCGAAAAGCCCGGCGTCGGTGTGGGCTTGGCCAAAGCAGTAGGTGGAGTAGGCCAGGCCCCGCTTTTCGCGGACTTCCTGAAAAAGCCGCGAACTCATACCGCCACCAAAAACGGCGGACAGTACGGAAAAAGTGAAGCGGCGGTCGTCCAGGGCGGTCAGACCCGTTGTCCCCACAATGATGTTGGCCTGCTCGACAGGCCGGTGGACCTCCACGTCATCGCCAGCGACGGCAGGCGAGTGAACAGCAGAAACGGCCCGTCGCGGCCGGGGCGTGGCTCCCGGGGTCAAGTCCCAGCCGCCAGCCGCCAGGGCGTAGGCCACCTGGCCTACCAGGGTGTCGTGGTCAACCCCTCCGGCTGCGGACACCACCAGGGTTTCGGGCCGGTAATGCCACTGGTAGTGCTCCCACACGGCATCGCGCGGAACAGCCGAAATGGTCTCCGGCGTGCCTCCGATGGGCCGCCCCAGCGGGTGACCGGTCAGCACGGCCTCGGCGAACTTTTCGTGGACCACGTCAGACGGGTCGTCGTCGTTCATGGCCAGTT
>JAITCK010000087.1 GCA_031283115.1 Cellulomonadaceae bacterium
CCTGCGCGACCTCGGCCACGCCGTCTTATTCATCAGCCACAACATGAACGACGTCTTCGCAATCGCCGACCGCATCGAAGTGCTCCGGCATGGCCGCAACAACGGCAGTTTCCACACACGCACAGCCAGCCAAGAGCAGGTGCTCGCCGCCATTACCGGCGTGATTGTCTGAAGCCCCCGGTTGCCCGTGCGGAAACAGTAAGGCAACCACACAGCATTGCCGCACGATGCGAATCACTGCCGCAGGGTGAAAACCTCAGCGTCAGCCGTTCTGGGCGGCAACCTCGCGCAAAACCCGGCGCAAGTACGTGGACGTGAGATCATCCTGGGCGTGCGCGTCCTGCTCTTCGAAACCCTGGTCGGCATAGAAGGCAAGGTTTTCGGGTGCGTCAGAACCGGTAGCCACCCACACTTCCTCAACACTGCCTGGCAGGTAGGGAACCAAAGCGAAAATCAGTGACGTACCGATGCCCTGCCCTTGCAGATCAGGGGCCACCACCAGGCGCCCCAGGGTGGCCTTGTTCCCGTCAATCTCAATACGGACAGAACCCACCAGGCGCGACCCCCACCAGGCGCCAAGGGTGACAATGTCCTCGCGGGCAATGTCCTCGCGCAGTTCAGGGAGGGTTTGCGTGAGCGGGGCAATGTGGGGGTCGTTGAAACGCTGAGCCTCAGTGACAAAGGCGGCGCGACGCAGGGTCAACAGTTCGCCAGCGTGCGCATCATCAACAAGCCCAACAGTTGACGACGGGGCGCCCGCAGAAGCAGCGACAAGGGCGGAAGTGGCGGTGGTCACATCATCGGTCATGGCGTCATGGAACCACGGCGACGGCTATAGCGGGCGGAGATTGGCCGTGATGGACGCAGGCGTGTTCGTCATCGTGTCACCGTGTGCGTCATTGCCGCGTTACCGCCGCGTCATCGGGCCGCCCCCTGGCCCACAATGACCTAGCGTGACGGATGTGACTGAAACTGCTGTTACCGCAGCCACTGCGGCCGATGCGACTGACCTTGCTGCCTCCACCGAGTATGTGCTCACCGTGTCATGCCCGGACGGCCTGGGCATTGTCGCGGCAATCACCGGCACTTTTGCGGCGCGGGGTGAGTTCATCACCGAATCCCAGCAGTTCGGCAACCCCGGCTCGGGGCGGTTTTTTATGCGCCTGCAAGTCCAGTCGACGGCCACCCGCGACGGACTCGTTGAGGCGTTGACGCCCGTGTTTGAGCGGTTTGGCATGACCTGGAATCTTGACGTGGTGGGCCGCAAACTGCGCACTGTGCTCATGGTGTCCAAGGCCGCCCACTGCCTGGTTGACCTGCTTTATCGTGAGCGGTCGCAAGGTCTGCCCATCGACGTGGTGGCGGTTGTCGGCAACCATGAAGACCTGCGCGATATTGCCGAGTTTTACGGCAAAACCTTCATCCACATTCCTGTCACGCCGGATTCGAAAGCCGCCGCTGAGGCGCAACTGCGCGCCTTGGTCACCGACCTTGATGTTGAGTTGATTGTCCTGGCCCGCTACATGCAGATTTTGTCCGATGACCTCTGCCGCGACCTGGCCGGACATGTCATCAACATTCACCACTCCTTCTTGCCGTCCTTCAAGGGCGCCCGCCCTTACTCCCAGGCTCACAAGCGCGGCGTCAAGTTGATGGGCGCGACAGCCCACTACGTGACCGGTGACCTGGACGAAGGCCCCATCATCGAACAGGATGTTGAGCGCGTCGACCACACCCGGTCTGTCACCGACCTCACCGCCATGGGCGCCGACGTCGAACGCCGCACCCTGGCCCGTGCCGTCCAATGGCACGCCCAGCACCGAGTCCTCCTCGACGGCACACGAACCGTCGTCTTCCGGTAAAAGTCGGTCGTTACCAGCGAAAACTGAAATCTGATGCAGGGTGGCTTACCCTGATTTGACAAACTTACTGAACGTTCAGTAAGTTTTGCCTGTCACCTCGACACCGCGTGCACGATGCACTGTCGAGACACACTCCATCGGCGCTTCAACCCTTGTCGACGCGCCGCATCAATCAGCGAAGATAGAGGATCATTCATGCGCACATTCACCAAGATCGTGTCGGCAGCCGCCGCGCTCGCCCTGATGGGAACGGTAACCGCCTGCGGCACCGGCAACAATGCAGGCGATGACACCGTCACCATCTCCTTCCAACACCAGTTCAACGACGTGCAAACCCAGGCCATCGAAACCCTGGTCGCCCGCTTCGAAGAAGAACACCCCAGCATCCGGGTCAACCTTCTCCGCAACAACGACTCCGCCTTCTACGACGCCCTCGTCACCCAGATTTTGGGAGGCGGAGGCCCCGACATCGTTCGGGTAGAGCCGCCGCGTGTCCCCCAATACATCGCATCAGGCTGGACCCTCCCGCTCGACGACATCTTCGACCCAGCAAACTTCTTCCCCGCCGCCGTCGAAGCACTGACCAGCCCCGACGGCCAACTTCACGGCGTCCCCTTCGACATTGACGCCCTAGCCCTCTTCTACCGCCCCGACATGCTGGAAACCGCTGGCATCACAGAAGTCCCGCAAACCTGGGAAGATTTCCGCACCGCCGCCGTCGCCATGACCGACGGCGACACCTACGGCGCAGGCCTCTTTGGCGGATGGGGTGCCTTCACCTTCTACCCCTGGCTGTGGCAGGCAGGGGGCCAAGTACTCAACGAAAACCAAACCGAGGCCGCCTTCAACTCACCCGAAGGCGTTGCCGCCCTCCAGTTCTGGGTTGACCTGCAAAACTCGGCCATGCCGCCCGGGATGGCCACAGCCGGTGAAGATGAGGTGCGTGGCCCCTTCGTTGCAGGCCGCATCGGCATGATTCCTTCCGGCCCCTGGGCTATCCCCTCCCTCAAAGAAACCGGAATCGACTGGGCTGTAGCGCCCCTACCCGCCGACAAAGAATCGGCCACCGTGCTGGGAGGCATGAGCCTGCTCGCCCTGGCCAACACCAGCCATCCTGACCAAGTCAAAACCTTCCTCACCTGGCTGATGGACGACGAAAACCTGGGCGAATACTACGCCGCAGTCGGCGGCATCCCCGCCAAAACCTCCCTCTTCAACGACCCCGCCTTCGCCAACGACCCCTACGTTTCAGCCTTCCAAGCCATCTTGGAGACGGCCCGCAACCGGCCCACCATCGAAGAGGCTGGCCTGATTGACGAAGCCCTCACCGAAGCCATCCAGGCCGCCCTGGCCGGCACCTCCAGCCCCCAGGCCGCCTTGGATGCTGCCGCCGCACGGGTCAACGAGGCGCTCAATGACTGACGCCACCTGGGCCACGCCTGCTCCCGTAGCGCAGGGCGAAGGCGTGGCCCCGTCACCCCGGTCACCCCGTCCCCGGCACCGCCAGGCAGCCACCCACCACCTGCTCCCCTACCTACTCATGGCCCCCGCCATACTGGCAGTGACTGCCCTGGTCATTTATCCCATCGGGCAAGTTTTTGTGCAGTCTTTCTTTGACATTCGGCCCACCCGACACCAGGGCTGGATTTTCACTGGACTGGACAACTATGTCCGGGCCTTCGCTGACGCGGAAGTGCGCGGCACCATCGTCCGCACCCTGGTGTGGACGCTCAGCGGTGTGGGCTTGCAGTTTGTTGTTGGTCTGGCTTCCGCCTTGATTCTCAAACAGTTTGTCCACGCCAAGTTTCTGCGAGCCGTTTTCATTCTGCCCTGGGCTACGCCCATGGTTGTGGGGGCTCTGGCCTGGCGTTTCGTCTACCAGAACCAGGGCCTAGTCAACAGCCTGCTGGGGGCTATCGGCTTAGGTTCTCTGCAAGAGGCCTGGCTGTCTAACCCCAACACTGCCCTAGGCGCGGTCATTGTCGCTAACGTGTGGCGGGGTTTCCCCTTCATCATGGTGATGCTCATCGCTGGCATGGCCTCGATTCCCGATGAGGTGTATGAGGCCTCCGCTGTTGACGGGGCCGGATACTGGCGGCAACTGCGCAGCATCACCCTGCCCATGCTCCGACCCTCCATCATGGCCTCCACCCTGATGGGCCTCATCTGGACCTTCAATAGCTTCGCCAACATTTGGGTGATGACCAACGGTGGCCCCGCTGGGCGAACCGAAATCCTCACCACCTTTGTGTACCGGGCTGGCTTTGCCCGCTTCGACTTCGGCCACGCCTCAGCCCTGTCCATTCTGTTGTTCTGCTTTGTTGCCGTCGGCTCCAGCATTTACTTGCGCGCTTTTG